>NZ_BAAARK010000009.1:0-278022 GCF_039532155.1 Streptomyces lunalinharesii | reverse complement strand
AACGGCTCGATCAGCAACCACAGTTCATCCGACACGATCCACGGCCGTGCCTGTCTCTTCCCCACGACCAGACCAACGAGCGGACAAGCCAACAGTCACATGATCAACCACTTCTGTTAGGACCTCTTAGCGAGCGGTTCCTACGCCTACCGCGGCTCGGTCAGATAGGTACCGGCAAGCGTGCCGTCGAATCCCTCCGCCCGGGCTGCGCTCTCCAGGCTGGGGTGGTCCTGGACGATCCCTTCGCCGATCATCGACAGGTAGTCGGCGCGGGTCAGTTCGCGTTCGACCCACTGGTGCGAGCAGCGGCAGCGAAGGCTGATCTCGTTTCCGTCGCAGATGACCATCCAGTCTCGGCGCGCGCCGCACTGTGGGCACATGACCGTGATCCCGGTGATGATGATCTCCTCCGGGTGGGTCGTTGCGCGGAGATCGTAGTTGCCGTCGTTCGGTTGCATCTCGCGTCGGAGCCGTAGCAGGGGGTCCCCGCTGTGGATGCCTCCGGGTGGATGTGTCTGCGGCATCGGAGGGGTTCGGTGTTCATCGGTCTGTTTCCTTGCTGGGTGCTACGACCAGCCGTAACAGGGTGTTTCTGACAGTGTCCAGAGGTTTCTCGCCGCCTTGGTCAGTGCCTGGCACTGGGCCGACCGGGTCGCTGAGGCGGCTGCTGTGCCGCGTTGTGCTGTGATGCCGTGGGTTGCGATGTCGGGCGGTGATGTTGCGGTGATCGCGGCCGTGCGGTCGACTTCCGTGGCGTGGTTGGCGCAGCCGGAAGATCCGCCAGGCGACGTAGGCGCCAGACGAGTACGTCGGTGACGTTCTCGGCGGTGTGCAGTTCGCGCCAGGCAAGGGCCTTCTGGAGCAGGGCATCGGGGTCGTGACCGGCTATTTCCGCCTGGTGGAGGGTGGCGAGGAGAGCGTCTCGATCTCGGTCTCGGTGGGAGGGCGAGTGGGCACCCCAGCCTGGTAGTTGCGTTTCGAGGGTGGTGGCGTACTTGGCACGTAGCGGGTCCGGAAGGCTCTGTCCGTGTGCGCGGAGGTTCGCCAGCGACGTGGCGGAGGCGGTTCGGTAAGCAGCATGTAGGTGTTGGGCGGCTTGGTGTGCTGCGGCGGCCTGTTGGGCGTGGCCGCGGGCGGAGTGCCAGCGTGCGGCAGCGGCGGTATCACCGTCTCCGGTCGACGCGGTCACAGCTCGTTCCGCGGCGGGGACTGCCGTACGGCGGGCACGGGCCGGCCGCGCCCGGAGCGTGGTCTGGTCGTCGAGGGTGTGGGCATCCAGCGGGTCGGCGGCGAGTCGTCGACGGGGCCAAGGGCTCACTGCACCGACACGACGGGTGCTCCGTCGACACCTGCAACGGCTCCCTCCCCCGCCTCGTCCAGACCCTCGTCGGCCCGCAGTTCCCGACGTCGAAGCGCCAGGTGCCAGACGGCCATAAGCGCACCGGTCAGCAGCGCGCTGTGCCACAGCAGGGCGTCCAGGCGGCCTGCCTCGAGGTAGGCGCCCGCGGCCACGGCTGCCAGTGCGCACACGGCGCGGTCGACGATGCTCTCGACGGAGAGGAGGGTGGCGCGTGGTGCGTCAGGGGGGATGGCGTCGTTGACCAGCTTGCGCTGGAGCGGGTAGGTGAAGCCACAGACGGCGGCGAACAGGCAGAGCAGAAGGATGACGGTCCACGGGCCGCCGAGGGCGAGGCCTGCCAGTGTCCCGGCCATCGCGAGGCTGAGCAGTGTCACCCATGACGCCGGCCGCAGCCGTGCGGTGAGCCACTGCGGGCGGGCCGAGGCCACCGCCTCCGCGACGGTCATCGCGGCCAGTACGGCGCCGTGCGCCCCTTCGCCGATGCCGTGGTCCAGCAGCACCGGCTGGAAGAGGTTGACCTGGCAGATGCGGGAGAGGGTGAAGACCGCCACGCCCTGCACCATGGCAAGGGCGAGCCACGGGGTGGCTCTCAGAGTGCGCAGCGCCGTTGTGGCATCGCGCAGGGCCGTGGGGTGGCGGCGCGCTCCGGCCATGGGCGGAGAGGGGGCCCGGCCCGGCAGGACCACGGCGCACACGACGGAGCCGGCGGCGCTGATGGCGCTCAGTGCGTACGGCGCGCCGTGCGCGAGGTGCATGAGCGGGCCGACCAGCGGCCAGCACAGCACCTTCGCGCCCAGGCCCCACGCCCTCGCCTGTCCCTCGGCTTTCAGGTAGTGCTCGCCCGCGCCGTGGGCGCGCAGGCTGTCGTAGAGGTAGGCACTGGCGGCGCCGGAGGTCAGGGAGCGACCGGCGGCGATCGCCAGGAAGTGCGCCAGGAAGCCGGTGTAGGTGGCAGCGAGGAGGGGGGCCAGGTTTGCCGCGGTCATCACCACGGCGCCGGCGCGCAGACAGTTGCGGGCCCCGAGGCGGTCGGCCACCAGTCCGGTCGGGATCTCGAACAGGCAGAAGGCGATGTAGTAGATGCTCTGGATTCCGAAGATCTGTCCGTCGGAGAGGCCCGCCTGGCGCTGGTAGGCGTAGAAGACCGGCATCCACCACAGGAGGTTGAACAGCAGCTGGAAGGTGTTGTTCAGGCGGATGATCCGGCGGGCCCCGGGGGCCAAAGGCTGGGGCGTACCGGCGTTGCCCGGATGGGCGCTGCGGCGGTTCATCGCGCGTAGGGGCGGATCTGGACCAGGTGGAACGTTCCCTGATCGGTCATCAGCCACTCGATGTCGAGCGGATGGTCCACGTCCGGTGCACTGAAGTGTGACTGGAGCAGCCGGCCGGCCAGGGCCAGGTGTGCCAGTCGCTCCCGCGTGGCGGCCGGCAGGTCGGTGCCGGACGCACCGAGCGCGACGGTACGGCCACCGCCCTCGACCGTGTTGTAGAGGTACTGGAGAGGCAGCGCCGTGCCGTCGACGACGGCCTCCGGTGATCCCGGCGAGCAGTTGAGGAAGACGTTGCGGAAGTCCGAGCGCCTGGTCGGATTGCAGGTCACCAGTACACCGCCGAGGGCGGCCGGCACGTACGGCTGGACGATCACGCCCATGTAGGTGTCGTCGAGGGAGATGCCCGCCTCGTGGCGGAGCCGGACGCTGCGCGGCGACAGCAGGGAGGCCCACACCTCGCGTACGGCGTCGAGGAGGTGGTCCGCGCCGTGCACGGAGGTGACCGAGGTGTAGAGGCCCGCCGCGGAGAAGCCGGGCAGGTCCTCGGCGTTGGCGGACGAGCGGACCACGAGTCGGCGTCCGGCAGCCGGCCCGGTGGGTAATGCCCGGAGGATTTCGCGGGCCACCTCGTCGGGCAGGGTGGTGGTGCGGACGAGCTGTTGCAGCCGCCGGCAGAGCGGGTCCAGCGCCTCGGGGGCGTCGCCGTCGAGGGCCGCCCTGAGGCCGATGACGCCCTCGCGCAGTGCCGGGGAGGAGAGCACGAAGCGGTGTTGCAGGCCGAACGGCAGGGCGACGCCGTCCGGTGCGCCGACGGTTTCGGCCACGAAGTCGGCCGCCGCTGATCGGAGTTCGCCGGGGGCCGCCGGGTGTGTGGTGCCGAGGCGGGCGGCCAGGTGCCGGTAGAGGTCGGGGCGGGGCGGTCGCGGCTGTCCGTGGAAGGCGGTGAGGTCGGCGGCGCGGGTGTGCAGGACGTGGTGGAGCTCCCCGAGGTGGGCCGCCTTGGTGCCGTAGCGGTTCTGATCCGCGAGGCGCAGTCGGTGCAGCGACCGTGCCGAGATGTCGTCCAGCAGCGGTGTCCGCAGCCGGATCCGATGACGGTGCCGGGCAGGTGCTGTGGTCGGCACCGTCGCCGGGACGATCGGGACGAGGCTGATGTCGTCCTCGGTGACCCGGTAGCGGACCCAGCCGCCGGCCAGGCTCCCGGCCTGGATGAGCCGGTCCAGGTCACGGACTATGGCGTTGGGGATGCCCCAGCCGGCGGCGAGGACGTTGGTGTGCGAGAGCGGGGTGGTCGCCGCGGTGTTGATGAAGCCCGCGACGCGCGGCACATCGTCCGGGAGGCACGGCATGGCCAGGATGTCGGATCCGCGGAGGGCGCCGGCCGCGGCCACGTACTCCTCGGTGGTGCGGAAGTGGCGGAGCCGGCCGGTGGCTTCGCCGGGGTTGAGAGGGGTGCGGGTGCGATGGCCGAAGAGTTCGTGGCTGAGGATCCGCGGCACCCGGACGTCGCTGATGGGCGCGAGAGCGTGCTCCTGACCGTGGTTCGCCGGTTTCAGCAGGAGCGGCAGCCGGCCGTCGAGCCGGTGGCGGACGAACGTGTAGAACTCCTCCAGCAACGGGCCGTCCATGGTGTCGGCCTCGGTCGTCTCCAGGACGAGGAAGGGCCAGCGGCGGCCCTGGGTGTCCTGGTCGGTGTGCAAGGAGAGCACTCCCAGCAGGAAGCGGCGGTCGGGGGCCGTGTAGACCGAGGCGTTGAAGGCGTCGAGACAGGAGTCCAGTTCGGCCAGTTCCATGCCGAGGACGCGGGTGGCGATGTAGTCGACGTGGAAGGGGTGGACGGCGGTGTCCAGCAGGTGCCAGGTGTCCTCTGCGCGGTCCACCACGACCTTGAGGTACGGGTGACCTGCGAGGGAGCCGGACAGGCTCCGGAACAGCGGCAGTGCGAGGCGTGCACCGACGGCGGTGCGATCGGTCACGGAGCGTGTAGCGGCGGCCGGCGGGACGATGGCGGTGTTCATGAGCGGGCCTCCGTGGCGCCGGCGAGGGGCAGGATCTTCGGCAGGGCGTGCACGAGGGCCTGGAAGTCGTGGAGCACGGTCGCCGGGTCGGCGGCGGACAGCAGGCAGAGTGCTGCCATCGTGTTGGCGCCTGCGGCCGCGTCGTACACCGGCACCGGAGCACCGTCGGGGAGCGAGTTCTCGGCCACCACGGACAGCCGGCTGCCGGCGCTGAGCAGCGCCGCGTCCCGTACCGTCGGGAAATCCCAGAAGCGACGGTCCGGCCAGGCGTCACCGGCGGCGTCGACGGCGAGCACGACGAGCGAGCCGGCGGCACCGCGCGCCTCCTGGGAGGTGAGGACCTGGGCGGGCCACGCAACCGGCCGTCCCAGCAGCTGGTCGACGAGCATGCCGATGAGGTCCAGCCCGAAGACTTCCTCGGTCTGGGGCACGGTCATCGCGCCACCGAAACGTGCGGCGGTCTCGATCACCCACATCCGGCCGTCCGCACCGAGCTTGATCTCCGTGTGGGTACCGCAGTTCTCCAGGCCCAGTGCGTCGACGGCGTCGCGAGCGAGGGCCACGATGCGCCGCTGGGTGTCGTCCGGCAGCGGTACGGGGGTGATGCCGGCGCGCTCGGTGAACGGTGCCACGGTCGGCATCCGGCCGCTGAGACACACCGGGCGGAACTCCCCGTCGGCGACGACGCCCTCGACGCTGACGTAGTCGCCCCAGCCGCTCTGCTCGAACCAGCCGTCGGCGGTGCCCTGGACGATCTCCTCGACGAGGAAGTCCCCGCCGGCTCCGGCTACATGGAGTTCGGCGTAACCCAGCTCGGCCGATTCGGCCATGACGGCATTGGCCCGGTGCCAGGCCGCCGGCATCTCGTCGGCGGAACGGATGATCTGGTGCGCGGTGGAACCCGCGCTCCAGGCAGACTTCAGAAGAACGGGGAGGTGAAGCGCGGCGGCCGCGTCGCGCAACTCCTGCTCGTCGGCCACCGGGCGGAACTGCGGCTGGGAGATGCCCCGCTGCATCCAGGTGCGGCGCATCAGCCGCTTGTCGCGGGCGAGCGGGCTGCGGCCGCCGGCCCCTGCGAGGCCGAGCTTGGCACTGGCCTCGGCGACCGCGACGACCGCGTACTCGGAGAAGGTGACGATGGCGTCCGCGCCGACGGCCTCGGCCCGGGTGACGATCAATGACACCAGATCGTCACGTTCGGTCCCGGCGGGGCTCAGTACCGAGGCGCACAGTCGCTCGGCGACGGGGGCGGCGGTGGGCGGAAGCGTGCTGAGCGCCAGCAGGTGCACTGCCGACCGCGCGGCGACCCGTGACAGGGCATACCCCAAGGGCGGGCCACCCTTGGCATACACAAACAGCACCGTGCTCACTGGAATCCGACTCCTCTACAGGCGGTTTGGGGCCGTACCTACCGGTGGACCGGGGCAGCCGACGGCGCCGGATCCGCTCTCCGTGCGCCTCACCTCAAGCGAAGCAGCCGGTCGCCGCCCGATGCGCCGCAGCGGGCCTCACGCACTCAGGCAAACGCCAGAGTTGTGGAGTTCACCGTCAGCTGGTGAAGGTCCCGTGATGCTGTATGGCGGTGGGGAGGTGCGTTCCGACGGCCGGACACATACGTCCAGATCGGCCGAGAAGCGGGTATGCAGCCGGGGAGCTCCGGATACGCATTGCGGTGGCGCGGCGTACGCCGTCGTTGAACCCGTTGAACTCTTCACCGAAGAGAGGGCGTTGTGGACGAGACCGGACTGAAGTCGCTGCTCGAACACCTTCCGGTGTCCTGGTGGGAGGCCGACGGTGAACTGCGGGTGATCGACAGCGGAGGCGGCGCCTTCGGCGACCGGGAGACTGCGCAGCGCTTCCTGGACACCGTGTGCCGGAAGCTGTCCGGCCCGCACGCCTCCGGACTCAACCAACGGCGGGCACAGTTCGACGGCCGGCTCTTCGATGTGAACTGGTGTGGCGACGCGCCGCGGCAGGGCCGCTTCCGCGGGGTCGCCGTGGAGATCGGCGCCGGCTCGGCCACCAACCGTCGATACGACGCCTTCGCCGACCTCGCCCCCGCCGCGGCCTTCATCCGGGACGCCGGCGGCCGCCACCTGTGGGCGAACCACGCCTACGCCCACCTGTACGGCACCACCCCGGAGCACATCATCGGCAAACACATCGAGGAGGTGGACTCCCCCGTCGACGCGGCGCGGGTCCTCGCCCTCGACAAGGACGTGCTCGCTCGCGGGAGGCCGGTGCGGCACACGGTCACCTATCACCGCCCGGATGGCAGCAGAGGGCAAGCCGCAGGCCATCGCTTCCCCGTACAGGAGGGCACCGAGACCTGTGTGGCCGGAATCTACATCGACATCAGTGACTACACCCGCGCACTCCACCAGCGCCGGGAGGCCGAGGAGAGTCTGTGCGCACTGCGCGATCACAGTGGGCTGCCGTGTGCGCTGGTCTCCGCGGGCGGCCGGATCCAGCAGGCGAGCGCGGCGGCCGCCGAACTGTTGCAGATCCGGCTGTCCGACCTGGTCGGCCACCGGGCCGACAGCGTGCTGGCGCCTGCCTCGGAATTAGCTGGTCTGCGGCGCGGCTGGCGTGATCTGATAGCCCGCCGCAACCGACGGCTCCAGATCTCCGCCGTACTCGTTGACGCCCACGGCCGGCAACGCAGGGCCCAGTTGCACCTGACGACGGTGGGTTGGAGCGCAGCCCGCGCCACCAGCGTCTGGGCGGTCGTCACCCACCAGGGCATCGCCCACGAGCCCCACCCCACCCTGTCGGCCAGTCAGGAACGTATCCTGTCGCTACTGGCGGTCGGCCGCAGCAACGCGGACATCTCCACCTCGCTGCACCTCTCCCGTCAGACCGTTGACTACCACCTCAGCCGTCTCCGGGACCTCCTGGACGCTCCCAACAGGTGCGCGCTGGTCGCTCGCGCCTACTCGCTCGGCATTCTCGTCCCGCAGTCCTGGCCGCCTCGTTCGGCGACCCGGCAGCAGTAGCAACAAGTCAGGGAGAGCGACGGCCACCATCCTGAACTTGCCTCACTACGCTGACCGGCCCTAATGTCCCATTCCCTGATCCCTGATACCGCTTTCTCAGAACCTCGCAGGGGCCAGGTTGGCCGTCCCATACGGGGACGTGGTCCACACCCAGGCGATCGGCCGGGGCACGACCATGGCGGTCGACAGCTCCTAGAACTCGTTCGGAGCCATCTCTGCAGGATCGAAATCAACGCGCACGGTGATCAATATCTCTCCGCACGGCCGCGGATTCCACGGACGATCCGCAGCAACGCCCAACCGCGGAGTTCGATCGAAAGTGCCCGACATCGGAGCCACCAAGCACCAGGAACCGACCCCGCGCCAGCAACCACCAGCGCCGCCGCCCGGAAGATGTGCGAGCCGTCCCCAGCCTGCGCCCCGCAGATCGGCTGCGATCCCGGAGGGACGTGCGCCTGGCCACGCCCGCAGCCGTGATCCGCCGCACCAGTCGACCCGGCTTGCGCACTCCGTGCTCCAGCAGATCGACATCCGCAGGCTGGTCGATATCGGCTTCGACCACCGTGGTGTCGATGCGCGGTTTGCCGCATCGCAGCAGCTTTTCCTCCGCCAGCTTGCCGAGCAACGCGGCGTTGAGATGCTCCACGGTCTGTACTCCGCTGCGGCGCACCAGCTTGATCAAGGTGGTCGGGTGCGGGCCCGCGGACGTCAGCGGGATCCGGTCGACGGCCGCCCCAGCCGCTCGGCGAATGCTCCGCGCCACAGCGCGATGAACCGCTCGTCGTCCCCGTAGGCATCGATCCTGGCCAACTCCGCGGGCGGCCGCCGCGCCTGCTCCGGCAGCACCTCCCACCAGGGATCCTGCACACCTGCGACACGCAACAGCGCCCCACCCCCGGTCACCACGCCCCGCCTCCACTGTGAGGAAGCAGCCAGAGCGCGGCTACGGCAAGACGCCCCGAACTACGTGAGTTCGGGGCGCCTAGGCATTCGGTCAGGCCGGGGTGACGTTCTCCGCCTGCGGGCCCTTCGGGCCCTGGGTGACGTCGAAGGTCACCGCCTGGTTCTCCTCCAGGGACCGGAAGCCCCCGGCGTTGATGGCGGAGTAGTGGACGAAGACGTCGGGGCCCCCGCCGTCCTGAGCGATGAAGCCAAAGCCCTTTTCAGCGTTGAACCACTTCACGGTGCCGGTTGCCATGTTGTCCCCTAGTCCAGGGTCGGGGGGCACTGGCTTGTCAGTGCCCCAGGGTGAGGTGATCGCCCTGGTCCTCAGGCACTGCTGCACAGCACGACGCCCGCGGCGCGAACCGCGGGCGTTGAGACTTCGGAACCACGACTACTAGTGCAAAAGCTAGCCGATCCGAAGTCACCTGGCTACCGGGCGCAACGGAACTGGAGAGCATGGAGTGACACATCGGACAGGCTCTGGGTGCCCGTACCTCCCCTTTACTTCCCGCCCCCCATTGCCACCGCCGCCCTCCCTACGCCGTCGAGTGCGGCGAGCCGGAGCACGACAAGACCGCATCGAACACCACGCACCAGGCCGATCCCTGACCGTAGGGACCCCCGCCGGGGCTAATGGAAACAGCTCAGTCCGCCGGGCAGCTCGGGCAGCTCGGGCAGCTCGGGCAGCTCGGGCAGCTCGGGCAGCTCGGGCAGCAGGCAGGAATACCGGCCGAGCATGTTCATGTGATGCCGAACGAACGGGAGAGCCGGGCGACGTCCTCGTCTACCGCGTCGAAACCGTTCGCCCGTAGCTGGTTCACCGCGGTGTCCATGTAGCGGGCTGGCAGACAGGACGATGGCGTTGAGGACCAGGCCGAGGGCGCCGAGCTGGTCACCGGCTGACCCCTCAGAGGGTGCCAGCGTCGATAATGCGCCCCTGATCTTGGTTCTCGAGTGGGCTTTGGGCCACTCCCTTGCTGTCCATGAGGGAAGAGACAAGAGGCGGGACTACGGTGAACGTTCCACCTTTAGGAGAGGGGATCGGCACCGTGGGGGACAGCCGACTGGGACTCGTGATGATCCACGGGTTCATGTCCGGGCCGAAGGTCTGGGAGCCGTTACGTGAGCTGATCACCGCGGACCGGAGTCTCGGGTTCGTCGAACCGCTGAGTTTCGAGTACGCGACAGGGCTGCTGCCGGTCAATCCGCTGCGGGTCCTCCCGTCGATGGAAACGGTCGCCGACAGCCTCAAGGAGTACCTGGCCACGGAAGCCGGCGCGTTCGACCAGTTGCTCCTGATTACCCACAGCCAGGGTGGGCTTGTCGCCCAGCGCTATCTGGCCCGCATGCTCCATGACGGCAAGGGCGGCGAACTCGCCCGGATCCAGCGGCTGGTCATGCTCGCCTGCCCGAGCAACGGCTCCGAACTGCTGCTCTCCTTACGACGGCGCGCGTTGGGGGTACGTAATCCGCAGGAGAAGGATCTCCGCCCGCTGAACGACCGGGTCAGCGAGACCCTGCGCACGGTCCTGCGTGATGTCGTGCACGCCACCGCGGTCACCGACCGGACGTGTCCCATCCCGGTGTCGGTCTACGCGGGTGAGAGCGACGGCGTGGTGTCCCGCGCCTCGGCGCAGTCCGTCTTCCCCGACAGTTCCGCCCTGCCGGGCGACCACTCCAGCATCCTCAAGGCCGATTCGCCCCAGCACCGAACGTTCACCGCCCTGCGCCGTCTGATCCTCGCCACCCGCAGCGAACCCTACGTACCCGGGCCGGAACCGGAGGCGGGGCCCGAACCGGCGGGCCTCTTCACGCGTGCCCCGGCCGCGGAAGAGCCCTCGGGAAAGCCGCGGCGCCGGGTGGCCCTGATCACCTCGGCCGCCGCTCTGGCGGTTGTTGCCTCGGTCCTGTACTTCGCCCCGATGCCGTGGAAATCGACCGAAAACTCACCTGCCGCGGACCCGGAACCACCTATCGCAGGCACGGGTTCGAGTACTCCGAACCCGATACAGGAGGAGGGCGGCGCTACCCCGCCCGACAAGTTTCCGGCCACGAACAAGTTCTGGTTGGTCGACCTCAACCAGGACAAGAAAGCCGAATACATCACGGTCGACAAGAGCCAGAAATGGAAGTTCTGGTGGAACGGCGGCGTCAAGGACGAGCGCTTGTACTACGGCGAGAAGGGGGATAACTCGTACTCCCCTGCACCCCGTGCGGACGGCGCCGCCTTGCGCTTCGGCGACATCGACGGTGACGGCTGGCCCGACTGCATGGTGGTGGATCAGACCGGCAGGGTGGCCGTCCACACCTGGATCAAAGAGGCTCCGCCGGGCGCCCGCATGTGCCAGCGCAGCGACGGCAACGCCGACGTTCCCCTGACCGCCACCGCCCATCGCGTACCGGGCCTCAAGGAGATCCAGTTCGCCGACCTCGACGGAGACGGACGCGTCGACTATCTGTGGGTCGAGCCGAGCAGCAAGGTGACTGTCTGGTTCAACCGGGGCTTCACGTATGAGGAAGGACACAAGCGGCTGAAGTGGTCCCGTCCCCTAAGGACCGGCGGAGACACCTTCAACCGTGAGATGCGATTTGCCGACCTCGACGGAAATGGGCGGGCCGACCAGATCCTCATCACCGCCAAGGGCGGCGCCAATGCTTGGCTCAATCGAAGCGGCGCGGAATCGGGCATCAAGTCCGACGACATCTGTCGGATCATGCCGGACACCAACACCCCTCCGGAAGAGATTCAGTTCGCCGACGTCGACGGAGACGGAAAGGCGGAATTCCTACACGTCGACAAGAGCGGCGCGGTCCACGTGCGGACCCCCGACCTGCGGGGACAATGCCCGTAGCACTTCGTTGCGTTCTGGTGCGGGTGCGGGTGAGCGTTCTTCCACAGATGGTCCAGGTTCCGGTCCGACACCGCAGCAGGTCCTGCCGGGTATGGAAGACACGATGGCGGGTCAGGCCGCGATATCCCCACCGCAGCACACGGGTACGTGCTGTTCCTCTTGGGGAGTGGGGGTCAGGCGGTGAGTGGGGAGTGGGGGTGCTTCCAGCGGAGTGCCGCGTTTTCTCCGTCGAGCCAGTAGGACCGTTGGTCGTTGGTGCCCTGTTGGCCGCCGATCCAGTAGGCGTGTGCCTGTGGGGTGACGGCGAGGCGGACAGAGGTGATGTCGTGAGCAGCAACACCAAAATCGCGGGACCTGTCATCGACACCCGCGTCCTCCTCCAGGCCGGCGAGGGGATCCTCTTCTAGCGCTGGCGCCTCGGCTCCGGCGTTTCGGCCACCGGATCGCCCCGGCAAAACCCGCGCTTCACAAGGGTCTACGCCCCTTGGACGCACCGTCGATCGCTCTTCCTTACGGATCCCGCTCCGTCTGAATCACGTGTGTTCGATATCTCCAATGTGTCGTTGACCATCACAACACCGAACTCCCAAAGCTCCTGCGAATAAACCTGGTTGGCACTCGACGGCGCCGGTCTCGACCGCTTGGAGGACCACGTGATGCTCCTACCTGCCCCCGCGTTTGCATCCTTCGGACATCGACAGCCGCGGCTCGCGGCAAGCGCATCCTGCTCCTCCTCGTGCAAGGGGCAGGCTTCGTGGGCCGCGCTCCCAGAGTCGAGGTGTTCAGCATGAGTCCGACGAACGATGCAGCCGGCGCCTCCGATGCGGAGGTGCCGTCGCCGCGGTCCGGCCCGTTGTCGTTACCCCCGTCGTCCATGTCCGCTTCCCCGCAAGACGGTGACATGGTGGAGGAGATGGAGGAGGCGTACTGGTCCCTCTTCGACGGCGCAGCGGCCCAGGCGACCGTGCGACAGATGCTTGCTCGTCTGCCGAAGATCGCGAGGCAGATCGGCCAACTGGCCTGGCGTGCCGACCGGAACGCAACCCGGGCCCTGATCATCTGCGAACTCGCGTCGGCCGCGATGACCGCCTTCGGCCTGATGGCCTCGGTCTCGGTCCTGCAAGCACTTTTCGCTCAAGGACCGACCCCTGATCGGGTGTGGGCAGCACTGCCGCAACTACTGGCCGTGGTCGGGTGCCTCGCCGCACGAGGGCTGTTGGAAGGCGGTGTTTCTGCGGCCCAGGCTCAGGTGACACCCAAGATCCGTACGGCGCTGGAGACCGAATTCCTCTCGTTGACGGCACACGTGCGGTTGGAGGTCGTCGACAACCCGGACTGGCACGACGAGGCATACAGGGCCAACGACCGAGGGCTGTTCTACGCCCGCCAGATCATCGGCCAGGTCGTCGACCTGGCCTCCGCCATGCTCGCGCTGATGGGCACCGCAGGCGTGCTGAGCGTGCTCCACCCGGCGTTGCTTCCCCTGCTGCTGCTGTCCGTCGTGCCCGTCGGCGCGGCTGCGGTACACAGTGCGCGGGCCCGATTTCACTCCTACAAGCGGTACAACGCCCTTCAGCGGCGGGTGCGGGTGTTCTCCTGGCTGTTGTTGGAGCCGGACGCCGCGGCCGAGTTGCGCTCGGACACCGCCCAGCGTGCTCTTCTGGAGGAACACCACCGCCTGGTGTCCAAGATCGCGGAGGAGGACACCCAGCTCGGGATGCGTTCCGCGGCACTTGCCTTGGCCGGGCGGACGGCCGGGGGCCTGGCGCTCGGCGTCACCTACACCGCTCTGGGGGCCATGCTGATCGCCGGATGGCTTCCACTGGCGGCCGGCGCAGGTGCGGTCCTGGCCATCCAGACCAGCCAGTCCTCCCTCAAGCGCTTGATCAACGTGTCCCACCTCGTCTACGAGCACGCGATGTGGGTCGATGACCTCCTCGCGTTTCAGCAGCGCTGTCGCAAACTCACGCCTCGTCAGAACGACTTGGCAGCTCCGCCGACGGTGAAGACGATCACGTTGCGTGACGTCACGTACGCCTACCCTGGTAGGGACACCCCGGCTCTGGACCGCGTCTCCTTGACGCTCACCAGCGGGGAGGCCGTCGCCTTCGTCGGGCTCAACGGGTCGGGCAAGTCCACCTGTGCCCGGGTCCTGGCGGGCCTGTACGACGCCCAGGACGGCACCGTGTGCTGGGACGGTGTGAACGTGCAGGAGATGGACGCACAGTCCGTGCACGCCCAGGTCGCCTGTGTCCTCCAGGACCCGGTCCGTTTCCCCTTCAGCGCCCTGTCCAACCTCACCATCTCCACCGGCACCCTCACCGAGGCCGACCCACAACGCGCTCTCGACGCGGCTCGGGCTTCGTGCGCCGAGCAGGTCATCGCTGGGCTGCCGCACCAATGGGACACGCTGCTGTCGAAGCGGTTCCGCGGTGGCCGACAGCTGTCAGCTGGCCAGTGGGCGAAGATCGCGGTGGGCCGTGGCCTGTACAAGAAGGCTCCCGTACTGCTGTTGGACGAACCGACCGCGAGTATGGATCCACCGTCCGAGCACGGCATCTACGAGGCGGTACTGCGCAGCGACCTGCGCCAGGACCGGATCACCGTGTTGATCTCCCACCGGCTGGCTTCGGTCGTGGACTGCGACCGCATCTACGTCTTCGACGAAGGCCGGATCGTGGAGGCCGGGACGCACCAGGAACTCATGGACCTCGGTGGTGCCTATGCCTCGATGTTCACCCTGCAGGCATCCGGCTACCGGACCACAGCCGGGCCCGACGACGAGGCGGTGTGCGCATGAGCGAGTCCACTGAACCCACCGATTTCGACTCCCCGCGGCCCGCTGGTCCGGTCAACGCTTCGGCGCTGATCGTCAATTCGGCCGGTGAGTACCTGCTGCATCTGCGCGACCACATCCCTGGTGTCTGGGAGCCGGGGGCATGGGCTCTGCTCGGTGGTGGCCGCGAGCCCGGTGACGCCTCTTTGGAGGACACAGTCCGGCGTGAACTGCACGAGGAGGCCGGCCTCGATCTCCCGGACCTCACTTCGTTCGCAGTCGACACCGTGCCGGGAACGGATGGTTCTCCCGTTCCCATTCAGGTCTTCACGGGTCAGTGGAACGGCAATCCCGACGCCCTCCCGCTGGCCGAGGGGGTGATGTTGCGTTGGTTCCGCCCCGAGACGATGCCGCGGCTGCGGCTCGCTCGCTCAACCCTCGAACTGATCCGCCGTCACGCTCGACTCAGCGGGCCTCGGGACCACGACCGCCTCTCCCGGCCCCTCTCAAAGCAACGCGGTGTTCCGGGAGCGGGCGCCTCGGGACGCTCCGTCTTCACGGTGATCGGCGTGCACCTGTACCTGGAGAACCCCGACGGGCTGGTCCTCCTCGGTCTACGCCACTCGGATTCCGCCTTTGCCGGGGAGTCGTGGCACTTCCTGGCGGGTCACTGCGAGTGGGGCGAGAGTATGCTCGCGTGCCTTGTTCGCGAAGCCGAGGAGGAAGCGGGCCTCATCATCCAGCCTGAGGACGCCGAACTCGTCCATGTCGTGCACCTCGTCGACGAGCCGGGCGGCCAGCCTCGTATGGGGCTTGTCTTCCGTGTCCGGCGTTGGCAAGGCCAGCCGGAGCTACGGGAGCCGGACAAGTGCCTGGCCTGGCGTTGGTGGGACCCGGACGAGCTCCCGACTCCGATCGTGCCGTACACCCAGGCGGCGATCCAAGGCATCCGCAACGGCCGTCCGCACACCGAACTGGGGTGGCGAACCGGATTGCCGTCCGGAAGCGGAGCCGACGCGCCAGCGCTACCTCGCGCCCAGCACAACGCCACTCCCGCGGACCTTCCCGGACCAGACATGTCCGATACCGCGTACATGCGTTCCCGGCATGCTGTCTGGATGAGCGCCGCAGCGATCTTCACTGACGCGCTGCAGCGTGTACTGCTGGTCAAACCGACCTACCGCCGTCAGTGGCTCCTGCCCGGCGGAGCAGCCGAACCGCACGAGAGCCCCCGACAAGCCTGCCGGCGCGAGATCACTGAGGAAATCGGCCTGGAACGCGTCCCGGGTAGGCTCCTCGCCGTTCACTGGTTACCTCCGAACCACCCCGACATCGACGCCGGCATTCAGCTACCCGGCGAGATCCGCTACCTCTTCGACGGCGGCACCCTCGCCGACGACGAGATCACTGACCTGCGCATGCCCCAGAACGAGCTGACCGGCTTCGAGTTCGTCGACTCGACGCAGCTGGACCAGCACATGATTCCCCTCGATGCGCGGATCGCGCTCGCTGCGCTGCGGGCGCGACTGTCCGGGACGACCGCGCACCTTGAGGGTGGCCAACACGTGGACGAGGTACCGCCGTTGGACCGGCACGATGTGCGCCTGCGGTTTCGGGCTGGCCTTCGGTTTCCCTTGCTCACCGAGCCGTTGCCCGCTGACCTGGCCGTGCGCCAGTCCTGGGGGTGGCTGTTCGTGCCGGACGGCCGTGTGGTCCTGGTCGTCGACCCGGGCAATCGGCTGCCGGCACTGCCAGGCGGGACGGTCGAGACCACCGATGCCTCCCCCGAGGAGACACTGCGGCGCGAAGCCGTTGAGGAAGCTCAGATCACGATCGGTGAGCCCGTGCGGCTGGGCTGGGTACACGACACAACCGGTGGCGTTGACGGTGGTCCCGGCTCGTGCGCGCGGCTGCGGTTGGCTGCCCCGGTGACGGAGATCGGTGCGGTCGCGACGGACCCGGCCACCGGGCGGACCTTCGCGCGGTTGCTGGCCACCCCCGAGCAAGCAGCTGCGCTCCTCGGCTGGGACGAACAGGTTCTTCAGCAGGCGGAGTTGGCGGCGCGCGTCGCCCACACCCGGTGGGGCATTCCTCGCGCCACGCCGTCTGCGATCACGGAACTGCCCAAAGAGGGATTCGGCATGTGATGCGGTTGCGGGCAGGCGGGTCTGCTGAATTCGGCAGGCCCGCCTGCTGGTGGCATCGTCATCGGGCGCGGTCAGCTCATCGTCCCGATGGCGGTCCTGCAGTGCTTGTGTTGGACGTCGACAGCGCGCTTTCTGCTGCGGGGCGCATGGCGCGGATGAGGGCCGCTCAACAGCCGGTTTGGAGTTGAACCTTCCGGGCGGCTTGGTGCAGGAACATGGGCAGGCCGCCCAGGACGGTGCTCCCTGCCCGGTGCGCTGCCTTCGCGAGAAGAAGGGATCCAACCGTTCGATGAAGCGAGCGGCGCGGGAGTGACCGACCTCGTACCCTGACGCTCCGCAAGAGACAGTTCGCTACCCCACCCACCTGGGCTGCTGGGTGCGCGCAGGGCCTGGGGCGACCGCGTATCTACGCGCCCCCCAGGCCGTTGCGCCATGCTCAGCGCAGCCGTGGGTGATGGCGGTCTCGCCGTCGGCTGGTGTTCGGCGCCGATGAAACCGCGGGCCGGCTGCGTCTGACGGGTCAGTGCAGGATGTCGGCCCGCAGCCTCTCGTTCGGCGTCGCGATATCCCAGTAGCGGGCGGTGCCGCGCGCATTTTTGTAAATTCCTGTACCGCCTGTGATGGCCATGGTCAACGAAGTCGTTCCACTCGCCCAGAGCGACTGCATCGCCAGCGAACCATGCTCGAGGTCAATCGTGATTAAGCATTGCGACGTGAGTTCTCCGTCCTTGACGTACAGGATCTGACACGCACCTCCCCCACGTCCGACTCTGCGGCCGTCCTTCATCATGGCGCCGGAGTAGACCTCCATGTCACCCAGGCTCGGTCCTGTCGGCCCGAGATCAGTGGTCGCATGCTGCTCGTTTTGCACCTTGAGTTCGAGGACCTCGGCCTGGTTCCCTTCCGGGGTCTCGGCGTCCGCTCTGACGATGGTGCAGACACCGATCACGGCAGTGACCAGCGGTAGGGCAAGGAGCTTGGTAAGCGCCGCTCGCGGGCGACTTTTGCCCTGCCTTTTCCCGTGCACGCCGCCCCGCCTCGGAATACTGGTGACCATGCTGATTTCCTCCTCGCTACGCTCCTGCACGAACAGTTCGACGCTATAAGCGAGGAGTTGTCTTGTCTAAGATCAATATCGCTATGGCGATATGACCCAGGAGGCATGGTGGAGTTGAATTTGCTCAGGCAGTTCCTGCCGAGTTCGTTTCCGCCACCGAGGCCGGCGTCGGGGTCGCCCGGTGGAGCCCCGTCGCCGAGCGAAGCGCATCCCGCGCGATCGGCCTCCGCGCTCCCGGCTGTCGCTTCGCGACGTTATCCGTCGGATGGTCAGGTGTGGCCGACCGGAGCGTGGGGCCGCTGGATGTCCTCCGGGTAGGCGGTGTACACGACGGCCTCCTCGTAGGCGATGGTGCCTGCCGCGACGAGGGCGTTGATGCTGGTCTCCAGGGTCTGCATGCCGTCACGGTGGCCGGTCGCGACCACGTTGCGGATCTGGCGGGTCTTGCCCTCGCGGATCAGGTTGCGGATCGCCGACGTGCCTACCAGCACCTCGAAGGCGGCCACCCGGCCCCCGCCGATCCGCGGGATGAGCGTCTGGTTGAGGATGCCGACCAGGGTGTGCGCCAATTGCAGCCGGATCTGCGGCTGTTGCTCGGCCGGGAACACGTCGACGATGCGGTCCAGCGTCTGCGACGTGTCGTTGGTGTGCAGGGTGGCGAACACCAGGTGCCCGGTCTCGGCGATCGTCAGGGCCGCGGAGATGCTCTCCGGGTCGCGCATCTCGCCGAGGAGCAGGACGTCGGGATCCTCGCGCAGGGCCGAGCGCAGCGCGGCGGGGAACGAGTCGGTGTCGGTGCCGACCTCGCGCTGGTTGACCGCCGCGCGCTTGTGCTGGTGCAGGTACTCGATCGGGTCCTCGATGGTGAGGATGTGCACCGACCGGTGCGTGTTGACGTAGTCGAGGAGCGCCGCCAGGCTTGTCGACTTCCCCGACCCGGTCGGCCCGGTGACCAGCACGAACCCGCGCGGCATGCCTGCCCACCCGACGACGACCGGGGGGAGCCCGAGCTGCTCGGACGACGGCACGTCGAACGGGATGATCCTCAGCGCCAGCGCCGACGCGCCGCGCTGCACGAAGGCGTTCCCGCGCAACCTGGCCTTCTCCCCCCAGCTGAACGCGAAATCGACCTGCTTCTCCCGGCGGAACCGTTCCGTGAGTGCCTGGCCCAGCACCCCGGTCACCAGGCGATCGACCTCCGGCTCGGTCAGCGCGTCCCCCTCGACCGGTCGCAGGGCGCCGTCGACGCGGAGGAACGGCGCCGATCCGGCGGTGAGCAGCAGGTCGCTGCCGCCCCGCTCCCACAGCTCACCGAGCAGGTGGTCGATGATCGCGGAACTCGGCCCGGGCATGGTGGTCTCCAAGGGTGCGTGGTGGCTCATGGCAGGACCGTCCACCGCTTGACGGTGCTGGCGTGGCCGTCGAAGGACACGGCGGCCTGGAGGAGCGGGCCGGACAGCAGGTCGATCCGGGTGCCGCCGAGGTGCTCGGTCGCGCCGCCGCTCCCGGCGGTGACGGTGTAGGTCACGGTCAGCCCGGCCAGCTGGGAGGCTTTGGTCAGGCCACACGGTGCCAGGTCGACCTGGTCGGTCACCGGGCCGCTCGAACCGAGATGGACCGGCACGTGAAGTGCGTTGTTGACGCCGGTGCAGGTGCTGCCGGTGAAGTCCACCGACATCTTCACCGACTCCACGTCGCCGTCGTCGTGGTGCGCGACCTGGAGGACGACGTGGTCGAGCGGTCGGGTCGTGGCCGGTCCCGGCTGGGCATAGCCGCCCAACGTGAGGGATGCCCGGCCACCGCCGGGGAGGGTGGCGTCCGTGACGTCGACGGGCGCGCCGGGAGCCGGGGGCGTGAACCTGGTGATCGCGGTGACCGAAGTCGGTTTCGCGATCACGGCCGGATAGGTCGTGAACAGCACCGGCTCCGGTGGGATGCCGATCACCGGGCGGAGGTATCCGGCGGTCGGGCTGATGCCGAGGTCGATGGTCCGGGCGATGATGCCGCGGGTGACGACCTGCGAGCTGACCTGGCTCATCGACAGGTCGACGGCAGCGGTCGGGGCGTAGACGGTGCCGTTGACCACCAGGCGGCTGTGCGCGGTGGTGGTGTCGGCGTCGTCGGTCGACTTCAGCACCGCGCAACTGCGGCCTGCCGTGAGGCAGCCGGACAGGGCCCTGATGGACGGGGCTCGGAACACGATGTCGAGCTCGACGCCGTCGAGCTGGTCGACGCCTTCGGTACTGCCCGTGGCCAACGTCGCCGCATAGTCGACAGCGAGCTTGGACAACTGGTCGTCCGTCCTGACCCCGCAGGCGCCGAGGTCCACCACGTCGGCGCCGAGCGCTCCTTGATGGGTGGTCAGGGCGTGGGTCGCGTCGCAGGCGGTACCGGTGCCGGAGACGGTGAGCGCGGTCGTGGGTGGCTTCGTCGGTGGGGCCGGTGCCGGGGTGGTGTCGTCGTCCTGGTGCGCTACGCGCAGCACGACCTTGTCGATCACCGCCCCCGCCGGCAGCGGCTGCATCGCGAACGCGCCGAGCTGGATCGACGCCGACGGGGTGGCCGTGGCGAGCGTCGCGGTCGAGGTGGTGGTGTCGATCGCCTGCGCGTTGTTCGGGTTGTGGAACGCCGCGGTGGTGGGCGTCGCGGTGCTGGTCGCCTTGGTGGGCCGTACCGAGAGCGGGGGTCGGTAGGCCAGTTCCAGGGTGACGCCGTCGAGCTGATCGGTGGCGGTGGTGCTGCCGGCGCCCAGGGTGGCGGTGTAGGTGACGGCCAGGCCGGTCGTCTGGGCGGGGTCGGTCAGCCCGCAGGCGGCGACCAGGTCCACGGTGTCGGTGGCCAACGCGCCCTGGCGCGCGGCGAGTTTCCGCGGGGCGGTGCAGGAGCGAGGCATGCCGGGCCCGGTCAGGGTGACCGTGACCGTCGGCGGCGGTCCCCCGGTCGCCCCGGGATCGTCGCGGTGCGCGACGTGCAGCAGGGCCCCGTCCAGGACCGAGCCGGGTGGCACCGCGGGGGTGTCGTAGCCGCCGAGGTCGATGGTGGCGGTCGGCTTGGCCGGGTCGAGTGTGGCGTGGGCCGTGTTGGCGCCGTCGATCGCCCTGGCGTTGGTCGCGGGGAGGAACGTCGTGGACTCCGCGCTCGTCGCCGGCCGGGGCGGTGGCGGGTCGTAGACGACTTCAAGCCACATGCCGTCCAGGGAAGTGGCGCCCTCGGTGCCGCCCGCCTTCAGTCCGGCGGCGTAGGTCGCGGTCAGGCCGGTCAGCTGTGCGGCGTCGGTGATGCCGCATGCCGTCAGGTCGACGCGGTCGTCGCCCAGGCCGGCCCGCGCGGTGAGCGGCAGGTTGGTGCAACTGCCGCCGCCGTCCGCGGGGGTGACGTCGATACGGGGAGCCGCCGCGTCGCCGGTCTCCCGATGGGCCACCCGCAGCACGGCAGAGTGGATCGTCGATCCCGGCGGCAGGGGCGGCTGGCCGAACCCGGCCAGGGTGATCGATGCGGACGGGGCCGCCGTGGTCAGATCGGCGCCGGCCACCAACGGTGTCGGCTGTTCGCCGATCTCCAGGGCGTTGTGGGGATCGGTGCCGGGGGCGGTGAACCCGGTCGATGCGGTGACGGCGGTCGGCTTGAACGTGGTCGGCGTGCGGTAGGCGACCTCCAGCCAGATGCCGTCCAGGCGTTCCGTGGCGGTGCTGCCGTCGGCGTCCAGGGTGGCGGCGTAGGTCACTGTCAGGCCGGTGAGCCGGGCCGGGTCGGTGAGCCCGCACGCGCCCAGCAGGTCGATCGGCGGATCCTCGGCGAGCGCCGGGTGCCGGGGCAGGTTGTCGCTGCGGCAGGTGTCTGCGCCGACGGCGGTGGTGACCTTCACCGCGCCGGGGGCGGTCAGGTCGCCGTCGTCCTCGTGCCTGACCCGCAGCGTCGCGCTGGTGATGACCGAGCCGGGTGGCACCTGCGGGGTGAAGCCGGCGAGCTGCATCGACGCCGACTGACGTTTCGTCGGGTCGAGGGCGGCGTCGGCCGTACAGCTCGCGGTGCCCGTTGGCTGCGAACAGCCGGGCGGGGTCGGCTGTTCGCCACTGGTCAGGGCATGGCCCGGGTTGGCGAAGCCGGTGTTCGTGACGACCGCTGTCGGTTTCAGCGGGTGTGACGGCTTCGGTGGTTGGACTCCGTACACCGCCAGCTGTTGCGCGTCCGGGGTCACCGGGGCGCACAGTTCGACGTGTCCACGGTCTACCTGGAATCGGCTGCCGCCGCCCATCATGACCTCGACGCCTTCGGGCCGTGTTTTGTCGCAACCGCCCGGGTTGGGGATGGTCGGGCGGGTGGGGGCCGCGGGATCCCAACCGGCCTGCGTGCCGCCGACCACGCTGACCGTGGGGTCGTCGACCGTCCAGACCGCGGTGCCGCCGGTGAAGGTGAAGTCGAAGTAGTAGAGGCCCGGCCGTAGCCACACGACGACGCCCGGGCAGTCGCCACCGGTGAGGCGGGTGAGGGCGCGGGCGTCGTCGTAGTAGCCGGGCTGCAACCGCACCAGCCAGGAACCGGGGCCGGGGCACGCGGGCACCGTCTGCCGGACCGGGACGGCCGTGGCGGGCGGGGTGTAGTCCGGGTCGGCACCCACGGCCTCGTCGGCGGGGGCCGGCGGGGTGTCGTTGGCGCAGTGGTGCGCGTACGGCGCCTGGGTCGGGGGGAGCCGGGTCTGTGACACGGCACTGGAGCAGTCGCCGACGGCGGACACGTCGCCGGACACCACCATCGAGGCGCCGGCGCCGGTGGTGACGTTCGAGTGGGAGAACACGCTGCCCTGCACGCGCAGGCCGGGCGTGGACACGTTGATGCCGTCCTGCGCCGCCTGGCCCAGGCTGCGCAGCGCGTCCTGCGGTTGGGTCGCGCGCGTGGCCACGGGAGACGAGTTGAGGGGGTCGCAGTGGACGATCATCTGCTGGCCGTTGATCGGCGGGGCGGTGTAGTCGGCGCACGGGTTGCCCTGCGAGAAGTTCTTGATCGCGAGCTGCGTGGCACCGTCCGCGCTGTAGCCCCGCCTGCCCTGGTCGACGTACACGCGCGCGGCTTTCAGTCCCGTGCCGGCGAAGGACAGGACGGACACGGTGACCAGGCCGAAGACGACGACGAAGACCAGCGCGAGGATCAGTGTCGCGCCCTGTTCGTCGTCGCGCCGGCGGCGCGGGTTGAGGCGGCCGGTCATGACGCGCTGGATCGTCGGACGGCGGTGAGGGCCGTCGGGGGCGCGGCGGGGTCGCTCTGCACGGTCAGCGTTACCTCCATGGGCGGGGTGCACGAGGTCTCGGCACCGCAGCTCAGAGTCACCGGATGGGTAGGTGTGGCGTTGTCGAACCGGCCCAGCAACGTGGTGACGACGCCTTCGTCCGTGCACTTCACCCGCTTGAGGGCGCCGGTCGGCTGGTCGTAGGTGTAGACGACGTCGGCGCCGGTCCAGCTGAGGTGGACGATCACGCCGGCGACGCCGCACGCGGGGCCGGTCGTGACGTCGTCCGCGCTTTGCACGTCGCCGTAGAAGTAGCGGTTGAGCGTGCCCACCGCGCTGGTGGCGGCCACCCGCTTCTCGGTGCCGGCGGTGAACCGCAGTCCGAGGATGATCGCCTTGGGCAGCAGTACCCCGATGATGCCCACGATGACGATCGTGACCAGCAACTCGGTCAGGGTGAATCCCGACTCCGAGCGCCCCGTGGGCCGTTGTGTCGTCATGACAGCATCGACTCCCGCTTGACCACTTCGAGCGTCGCGTCCCTGACGGGGTGCGGGCCGGTCGAGTGCACGGTGAGCGTCACCCTCTGCACTCCGGTATCGGCCGTGGGGCAGGACCGGCCGAACGCACCCACCCCGTCCCAGTACTCGATCGTGACGGCCACGGTGTACCCGGCCGGCGGCGTCGGAGTCTCGTAACTGCTGGCGCAGGACACGTACGGGTCGCTGACGACCTTCTCGGCGGCGCTGCGGATGACCGAGTCGGCGCTGGTCACCTTCTGCTGCGTGACCGAGCTGATGAGCGCGGTGCCGATGCCCCCGATGATGGTCACGAAGGCGACGCCGATGAGCACCACGGCGACGAGCACCTCGATCAGGGTCTCGCCCTCTTCGCCGCGACGGCGCCGCGGGCGGCTTACCAGGCCGGTCACTGGACGTTGACCTGGTTGTAGACGCCGTAGATCGCCGAGATGAGGGCGACGGCGACGAATCCCACGACGACCCCCACCATGATCACCACGGTCGGCTCGAACAGGCTGGTCAGCCGCTTGAGTTTGTGCTGCAGTTCCTTCTCGTAGAACTCCGACACGTTTTCGAGCTGGTCGTCGAGCGTCCCGGTCTCTTCCCCCACGCGCATCATCTGGGTGACCGCCCCGGGGAACAGGTTGGTACGGGCGATCGGCCGGGAGATGCCGCCGCCTTCGAGCATCTCCGTCTGGGCCGTCCCGATGGACCGTTCGTACACCAGGTTGTTGGCGCCCGAGCCGGCCAGGCTGAGCGCCTCCGGGATGGGCACGCCGGCCTTGATCATCGAGGTCAGGATGCGGCAGAACCGTTCGATGACCATGAAGCGGACCACGTCGCCGACCACCGGCATCGCCAGCAGGAAGCGGTCGCGCAGTGCCCGTCCCCGCTCGGTCCGCAACCCGGCGATCAGTGCCACGACGAGCGCGACGAGCACGCCGACGATGACCGGGTACCAGGCCGTGACGAAGTCGGTGCAGCCCAGCAGAATCCGGGTCGGCAGCGGCAGTTCCGCGTGGAAGGACGCGAAGAACACCTTGAAACGGGGCAGCACGAAGATGACGAGGACGAGGACCACGGCGACGGCCAGACCCATCACCAGGCTCGGATAGGTCAGGGCGGAGCGGATACTGCGCCGGCCCTCGACGTCACGCTCGATGTAGCGGCCCAACTGGGCCATCACCACGTCGAGTTCACCGGTCGCCTCGGCCGAGCGGAGGACGGAGATGTAGAACGGCGGGAGCGCCTTGGTGTGGGCGGCCATCGCGACGGCGAAGCTCTCGCCGAATCGCAGCGAGTCCATGACGTCGACGAGCAGCTTGCCCAGCTTCTTGTCCTTGGTCTCGGCTCGGATGATCTCCAGGGCGTCCAGGATGGGCACTCCGGCCTTGATGAAGGCGGCCATCTGGCGGGAGAAGTTGCTCAGTTCGACCAGGTCGACCTTTTCCGCGGTGAGTTCGAGGTGCAGCAGGTTGCGGCCCTCGGCCTTGACCGACCGCACGTCGTAGCCCTGCCGGGTCAGGCTGTCGGTCACGCCGTCGACGCTGGAGCCCTTGAGCACGCCGGTCGCCCGCTTCCCGTCCTGGCCGACCGCGACGTACTTGAAGGTGGCCATGCCGATGCCCTCCCGGTTTCCGGTGTCAGAGGTTCGCGTCGTCAGTGTTGGGGTGCCGCATCCAGCGAGCCGGGCACCAGGGGCGCTTCTGCTAGACCACGTACACGCTGGACATGATCTCGGCGATGGTCGTGGTCCCCTCCTCCACCAGACGGACGCCGCCGTCCAGGAGGCTGTCCATGTGCTGCTCGCGGGCGGCCTTGCGCAGGCTGTCGATCGGCGCCTTCTCGACGAGCAGCCGCTTGACCGCGTCGCTCACCACCAGCAGTTCGAAGACGCCGATCCGCTCCTGGTAGCCGGTCCGGGAACAGAAGTTGCAGCCCCGGCCCTGCCAGAACGCGGTGTCGGTCGACCCGCCGGCCTTCGCGAAGAAGGCCAGTTCGTCCACCCCCGGTTGGTAGGGCTCGCGGCAGTGATCGCAGATCCGCCGCACCAGTCGCTGGCTGACCACGCCGGCGACGGTGGAGGTGATCAGGAACGGCTCGATGCCCATGTCGACGAACCTGTGCAGCGCGGAGCAGGCGTCGGCGGCGTGGATGGACGACAGTACGAAGTGGCCGGTGAGAGCGGACTCGACCGCGATCCGCGCCGTCTCGGCGTCTCGGATCTCGCCGACCAGGATCACGTCGGGGTCCTGCCGCAGGATCGAGCGCAGCCCGGTCGCGAACGAGATGCCCGCCTGGTCGTTGATCTGGATCTGGTTGATCGACGGGAACACGTACTCCACCGGGTCCTCGATGGTGGTGATGTTGCGCTCGCTCTGGTTCAGCTCACCGAGCGTGGCGTACAGGGTGGTCGTCTTGCCGCTGCCGGTGGGTCCGCCGCAAGCCACCATGCCGTACGGGGAGCGCAGCAGGGACGAGAACCGTTCGTAGGTCGCGGGGGGCATGCCGAGTTCGCCCAGCCGGAACAGTGTGCGGTTGCTGTCGAGCAGCCGCAGCACCGCCTTCTCGCCCCAGATGGTGGGGCTGGTCGCCACCCGGATGTCGACCGACCTGCCGTCGATCTCGGTGGCGATCTGCCCGTCTTGCGGGCGCCGCCGGTCGACGATGTTCATGTTGGCCATGATCTTGATCCGGCTGACCAGGGACGGGCCCATGTTCTCCGGCAGGCTGAGCACGTCGTGCAGCGCGCCGTCGATGCGGTTCCGGACCCGGACCCGGTCGGCGTGCGGTTCGATGTGGATGTCCGAGGCCCGGTCGCGCAGGCCCTGGGTCAGCATGAGGTTGACCAGGTGCACGACCGGTGCGTCCTCGCTCACCACCCTGGCACCGGAGTTGGCGTTGCGGCCGGTCTCGGTCGCCTCGAAGGCCTCGACCAGGCTGCTGACGCCGGCCAACGCCCGGTAGGCGCCGTCGATCGAGCGCCGGATGTCCGAGGGAGCCGCGATCGCCAACTCCACCCGATCCGGCGTGACGGCCCGGCCGACCTCGTCGAGCACCCGCGGGTCAGCCGGGTCGCCCGCCGCGATCAGCAGCGTGCCTTCGGCCCACCGCACCGCGACCACGCCCAGCGAGCGGGCCAGCGCCTCCGACACCCGGGCGGCCGCCTCGGGATCCGGTTCGCTCTGGCGCAGGTCGGCGACCGGGACGCCGAGTTGAACCGACAGCGCCTCGATCAGTGACCGCTCGTCGACCATGCCGAGTTCGACCAGCAGGGCGCCCAGTCGCCTGCCCGACGCCGACTGCTGGAGCAGCGCCTCGTCCACCTGCGCCGGGGTGAGCAGCCCGCGCTGCACCAGCAGTTCCCCGATGCGCGGCCGCTTCTGCCCTGCGGGCGACGACTGCGCCGCGCCGGACATCGCGTCCCGGGCCGGTTCGTCCGTTGCGGCCGGAGACGGCGCCGGACCCTGCGTTCCCTCGGGCAGGGTGCTGCCCTCGCCCTCGGGGCCGGTCGACGCCGCGCGGCGCCGGAGAAGTCGGCGATTCGCCAAGGAATCCACGCCCTTTCGCGCATCCAGCACAACGCGGATCGCTCAACGCGAGTGCACTCACAGTGTTGTCAGCCGCTGATTAGTCAGCCGGATACTACATCAGGCCACCACGCTGTCACCCGCGTCGACCGCCGGGGTCAGTCCTTGTGGGTCCACCACTCGCTACGTAGTCTACTGCTGAATAGTCAGGCTGTTACTATCGCTCGATTTTGCTTGCACCGGTCACCGTAGAGGGAGAAGGATGCTCACGTACCTGCAAGGCAAGTTGCGCCAGCGAATGCGTGCACCGAACGAGACGGCGGAAGCCGGCTTCACGCTCATCGAGCTTCTCGTGGTCATCGTGATCCTCGGCATCCTGTCCGCCATCGTCGTCTTCTCCGTCCGCGGCATCAACGACAAGGGCCAGGGTTCGGCGTGCAAGACCGACAAGTCCACGATCCAGACCGCGGAGGAGGCGTACTTCGCCGGTGACAATCGCGGCGTGTACGGCACCATGGCCGAACTGGTGAGCGGCGGGTTCCTGTCCAACGCTTCCACCTGGTACGACGTCAATCCGAAGGGCAACACGTACGACATCGCGCCGAAGGCCACGCTCCCGAGCGGCCAGTCAAACCCCTGCACCTGACACGGGGGAAGTCCTCACCGGATGTCGCCGGCCAGCGGTCGCCGGACGGTCGAGTTGGCCAGGCGGCTTCGGAAGCGCCGCCTGGCGAACCGCGGTCGGCGGCCTGCGGCATCGCCGGAACTGCCGGCCGCCTGGGCCGCCTTGCGAAGGGTGAGGCCGGTCGCGGCGAGGGTCGCAGATGCCTGGAGCACTGGTCTGGAGCATTTGCATCGTGGCAGTAGCGACGGGCAAGCACGGTGCGGCACCCTTGCGCCCATGCCACCCACACTTGTCGTGATCATCGGTCTGTTGGGGCTCGCGGTGGGGTCGTTCCTCAACGTCGCCGTCTCCCGGGTGCCGGCCGGCCGCTCGGTCGTGCGGCCCCGCTCTGCCTGCCCGCAATGCACCACGCCGATCGCGCCCCGGGACAACATCCCCATCGCGTCCTGGCTGCTGCTGGGCCGACGCTGCCGTGCCTGCCGGGTTCCCATTCCCGCGCGCTACCCGCTGATCGAAGCGCTCACCGCGATCCTGTTCGTCGCCGAGGCACTGCGCTTCGGCTGGTCGGAAGCGCTACCGGCCCAACTGGTCTTCACCGCAGGGCTGTTGGCCCTGGCCGCCTGCGACGCCGAGCAGTTCCTGCTCCCTCGGCGGCTGATCTACCCGACTCTCGGGCTCACCGCCGCCTGTCTGCTCGTGGCCGCGGCGACCACAGGACAGTGGCATCGGCTCGGCGTGACTGCGGCATGCGGAGTGGGCGCATTCGCTGTCTTCTTCGCCCTGCACTGGGTGCGGCCGGCCTGGCTCGGGTTCGGCGACGTGCGCCTGGCCGGATTGCTCGGCACCGGGCTGGGCTGGCTCGGTCCGTGGTACCTCGTCTTCGCGCTGCTGGCCGGCAGCTTCGCCGGGTTGCTGGTGGGCATCGCGCTCATAGCGACGGGGCGAGCGACCCGCAGTACCCGCCTCCCCTACGGTGCGTTCCTCGCCGCCGGCGCCATCGCCGCCATCCTCGTCGGCGCTCCCGTCGTCCACTGGTACGAGAGCCTGGGTGACCTGTACGCGATGGGTGCGCCGCTCACAACGGTCCGCCACTGACCACAAACACCTAGGCCAGACGTCGGTCGGGGGCCGGTTTCCGACTACCGGTTTCCGGCTACGGGCCACGGGCTACCTGCCACCTGCGGAACCGCAACAGTACTTCTGGGGCCTACGGCGCCGCGATCCGCAGGGGCACCGCAGACTGTTCCCTCGCGCGTCCGCCGGCCGGACCGACCGGTCCGTCCCCCTGGTATCCGGTTCCTATTTCAGCCTTTCCGGCCCCAGGCTCGATCGACATCGCAAACACCACCGACGAGCGCTACGGTAGTTACCATGGAACGACCTGATCTGCCACTGGCTGAGTGGATTGTACTTGCGCTCGTGGCTGAACGACCCAGCCACGGCTTCGCCATCGCAGCCCTCACGGCAGAGGGCGCGGAAATCGGTGAGTTCTGGTACATCTCGCGCCCCATGGTCTACCGCTCGATCACGCGGCTGGTCGAGCGCGGACTGATCACGCCGATCGGCCCCGAGGAGAGCGACCGCGGACCGCAGCGCGTGATCTATGCCGCCACCCGCTCGGCGAAGACGGCCGTCAGCCGGTGGCTCAGCGAACCCGTGGCCCACCTACGCGACGTCCGCGCCGACCTCACGACCAAGCTTCTGCTGCTCCAGCGTCGTGAGGCCAGCCCGGCTCGCCTGGTCGAGCGGCAACGGGTCGTCATCGACGAGATCGAGGAGTCGCTGCGCGCCAAGGAGCACGACGGCGACTCCCTCAGCCGCGCAATCTACGCGTGGCGACTGGAACACGTCCGCGCCGCGCGCGGGCTTCTCGACGCCGTCGACATCGACTCGACGCGGCCAACCGTCAAGACCTGCTGACGTCGCGCTTGTGATCGTCCTCCCCTCGGCAGCCACGTCACCGCGGCGCGCGTGCCACGACTCGATCCGGCCCGTACCGGCCGGCAACGACCACGACAGACGACACCCCGGCGCCACCGCAGCAGCCTTCACCTACGCGTCCGGCACCACACCCGGCAGCCGTGGACAGTGCTCAACGATGCGCGTGTGCCAGCGAGGCGGGCTCGGCGATCGCGTCGTCGCCATCGCCGAGCCCGCGAGGCACGTCAGCGCCTCATAGGCAGCCGCCGGAAACGGATCGTCGGCCACGGCACCTCAACGAGGGTCTCGCAGGAGCCGCCGGCCAGGGTGCCGTGCGTCGGCCCGGTCACGACCGCCGCCGTCAGCGTCTTGCCGTCGGCCGCCGCTTCGTCGTGTTGAGCAGCACCGACTCGTCGTTGACGAACGTCGCCGAGCTGTTGCTGTTGGCCGTGGCGACATCAGGACGCCGGTCGCCGTCGAGGTCGGCTACCGCTGTGTCCTGCGGATTGCTACCGCCGTTGAGCCCGAACGCGAGCGGGCTGCCGAACGCGCCGGTGCCGTCGCCCTGAAGCACCATGACCTCGTCCGAACCGGTGCTGGAAACGACCAGGTCGGCGTGGCCATCGCCATTCAGGTCGGACACCGAAGCGGAGCTGAGGTTCTTCCCCGCCGACAGGACGCGCGCAGTACTGAACCCGCCCGCGCCGTCGCCGAGCAAGACGGCGACGCGTCCCGGCGAGCCGGGTGCCACGATGACGGCGTCCGGCTTGCCATCCCTGTTGACGTCGGCGAGCTTGAGCTTGGACGGCAGTGCCACACCGGCCGAGACGCTCGACGCCGTGCCGAAGCCCCCGTGTCCGTCGCCCCGCAGCACGGAAAGCGTGCCGGTCGACGAGTTCGACGTGATGAGATCCAGATGGCCATCGCGGTTGAGATCGGCGGCCGCGATGCTCTGTGGGCCGGTGCCGTCGGCCAGTCCGAACTGCGTAGCGGCGCCGAACGTGCCGTCGCCGTTGCCGAGCACTACCGAGACGTTGTTCGTGTTCGTGTTGGACGTCGCGAGATCCGGCTTGCCGTCCTCGTCAAAGTCGCCCACCGCGACGTCATTCGGGAAGCGCGCGACACACGGGTTGTCGCCCGTGGTGTCGCACCCGGGCTTCGGGTTGAGCTGCACCGCCGCTCCGGCGCCGAGAGCGCCGGAGCCGTCGCCGCGCCAGACCAGGGCGACATTGCCGCGCCCGTCCTGGCTGATGACGTCCAGGTGGCCGTCGCCGTTGACATCCCGGATCACCGCCGAGCGGATAAAGGAGCTCGACATCTGGCGTGGCGCCGCGTACTTCGTCACGGGGCCGAAGCGGCCGCCGCCCAAGCCGAGGAACACGCCGAGGCCCTCGGTACGGATCGCCGTCACGAGGTCCGGTATCCCGTCGTTGTTGAGATCGCCGATCGCGACGGCGGAGCTGCCGCGCCCGTTGTCGTCGAGGTTCGCCGCGGTGCCGAAGCTGGTCCGGTGGGCGGCGGCCGCCGAGGCCGGGCTGCTGACCAACAGGACGGTCGCTGCCGCAAGGACGAGCGTCGGAGCTCGGCGTGACCGGCCGTGCGTGACCGCAACTGAGCGGCCGTCCGGCGTGCGGTGGCGACGTGGTGATCTGTTCATGGGTGAGGCCCCTCCTCAGGGCCTGACGAATGGGAGTTGGTGACGCACTTCGGCGGTACCACTGCCGAAGTGCGTCAGTGCTGTGCCGGTCGTTGCCGATCCGGCCGGCATTCATGGCGGGATGGCGTGGCGTGAACCGACTTCCGGTTGGTGGCTGCCGCGTGGGGAACCTGCTGGCAGGAGTAGGCAAATGTCTCGGCATGCCCAGGCGTCTACACGATGACCCGCTTGGTGGTGCCTTGCGTGTCGAGGTGCCGAGAGGGTGCTCCAGTGGTCAGCAGTTGACAACTCGGTGAGTCGACGTTGGCAACTTCTGCGGCGTACGCAATGTGCGTTGTCCGGCTTGCCGCGGGATGCACACTTCGGCGGTCCTACCGCCGACTGCCAGTGGGACCGCCGACGAGCATCGGCGAGCCGGGACCGTCGGCGGGCGATGTTCGCGCCTGGCCGATGGTCCGTTGCCCAGTGCTCCGGATCGCCTAGTAGCCGTAGGCGGCGAGGGTCGTCTTGATGGCGTTGTCGTCCCACTTGGTGGTGAACAGGTCTTCCCAGGCAGCCTCTGCGCCGGCGCTCCCGCCGTTCAGGGCGACGCCGAACTGCTGGATGTCTCCGTAGTCGGAGTACGCGCTCGGATCAACGTCGGTCCACGTGTTGGGGTCATTGCCCGTGGTGCCGTTCAGCGAACTCGACGTCCAGCTCACGTGCATGATGTTCGACTTCGCGACAAGACCCAGCTGGGTGTTCCCGCCGGCATTCGCCGTCACCGCGCCCCGCACCTGGCTGATCCCTGATTCCAGGCGTACCTTGCACGCCGCACCCGCGCTGTCGCACGCGCTTCCGGTGAACACGTTCTGACCCGCCCCGCTGGTGGTCCAGGAGAACCCGTTCTGTATCAACGCCTGCTTGGACGCCGCACCGAACGGCGCGGAAGCCGGGTCGGCGACCGCGATCCGGTGCCCGCTCGTCGCAAGCCAGCTCACCACCCCCGACATCGTCGTGGGCGCGCCGCCGGCGACCGGCGACGCATCACACCGAGGCGACTGCGACTTGCCGTTACCGCTGCCGTTGGCGTCCGCGCCCAACGCCAGCGGCGGACTCCCGGCGTTGGACGGGTCATCACCGTGCGTCGCGCCCGCCCAGTTGCCGCTACAGCTGTAGATCGCCAGGTGCCCGATTGCCACAGACTTCTTGCTTGCGATCGCGCCGTTGCACTCGACGCTCCCGCTCGCCGTGCACGTCCCTCCATCCGCGGTCGGGATCACCGCGTCCACGTTGGCTTCGTCCGCCGACAGGAACGCGTCGATGTGCAACGGCCCGTTGACGCAGTTGTTCGACGTAGACGGATCGCACGTGGTGTAGGGGCCGGCGCTCTTCAGCTGCTGACGCAGGCTTCCCGACGTGATCCCCCGCATCGTCGACGTATCGATCGCCGGCTTGTTCCAGAACCCGCCGATCTGCGATCCGGCATTCGCCGTGAACGCCGTGAACGACCCGAGCGACTCGATCGTTCCCTTCATGTCCTTCACCGCGGGATACATGTTGTTCGCGATGGCGACCTGCGAACCCGTCGTGGCGAATGCCGTCGGTGTCACGGCGGCGATCAGCGCGGTGGCGAGGGCGCCCACCGCGAACGCGTTCCGCACTCGGCGCATCGCGGTGCTGCCGGAGTTCCGGGCACTCCCAGTGCGTCTGGACCTTCTTCGCATTCTGCTACTCCTACTCCTCGTCGATCCGGTTGGCGGCGGCTGCCGCACGGGCACCCTGCTGGCGGAAGTAGGCAGATGTCCGCGAACTCCCAGGCATCTGCGTGGTTTTCCGGCATGACGGTGCCTCACACGCTAGATGGTGCTCACTCGGCCACCCAGTAGTCAATGATTGACAACCATGCTTGCTCTGTATGTAATGCACGCAGCCATCCTGTGGTGGGCCGGCGGGCGAGTCCCGTCGGCCCACTTCAGGACGTAAGGGAGGGGCTGGGAGCACGATGGACAGAAGCGTGATATGGCACGGTTGAGCAGACTGTCGCGCTCGCGCGCGATCCGGTGGGGTGTGCTGTTTCTCGCGCTAGCCGCGGTGACGGTGGTCGTTGTGGTGCTTGGGCGCGGTGGGTCAGATGAGGCCGCCCCAGCGCAGAGGTCCGACCCCGAGTGGTGCACTCCGGGCACCCAGCGCACCGCGCTCTGCCCGCACAACAAGGTTTTTCATGCAAAGGAATACGCCGTCCACGGGGACGCCTTCGAGTGCGACAACTTCGCCAGTCAGGCGGATGCCCAGGCGGTGCTGCGGGCCAACCCCAGCGATCCGAATCACCTTGATGACGGCGGCGGCGTCGCGTGTCGTGGGTTGCCGGAACCGCGCGACACCAAACCGGTTGCCGGCATCGCACAGCACTTCAAGTGCGGTCCTGGCGACACTCGCAGCGCGCTCTGCCCGCAACCGAAGCGGGCCTTCGACGCTCGCTACTTCCTGCGCTACGGCACTGACGCCTACGACTGCTCGGACTTCGCGAGCCAAGCGGACGCGCAAGCCGTCCTGCGCTTCGGGCCGGCCGACCCGAATCACCTTGACGACGATGGGAACGGGGTCGCGTGCCCGGACCTGCCGGGACCAAAGGACCGCAAGCCCGTACGTCGGGGAACACCGTGACGCGGCAAGGGCTAGCGCGTGTGCTCGGGCTGAACGTGACCCATCGATCGAAGGAAGCCCCGACTGCCATGACATCGGACCATCGCCTGTTCTCCTTGCGCGCCAGACGCCAGGACGGCTTCACGCTCATCGAGTTGCTCGTGGTCATCGTGATCCTTGGCATCCTTGCCGCCATCGTGGTGTTCTCCGTCAGGGGCATCGGCGACAAGGGCCGCAAGAACGCGATCGCCGCGGACGCGGCTACCCTGCGCACAGCGGAAGAGTCCTACTGCGCACGGCACGGGCACTACGGGACAGTCGATGATCTGAAAGACGACGGACTGCTGGCCGGCGAACCGGTCTACAACGCGGTGGCGGTCGGCGAGGAAAACAAGTGCGGTCGAGGCGAAAAGTCGTCGTTCGCGCTGCATGACGCCTCCACGCCGATGGAGCGCGGAGCGGACACAATCCAGGTTGGCACGAATCCGACCGACCTCGCGGTCGATGCGAAGGCCAATCGTGTGTACGTCGTGGCCAGCGGTAGCAACGACGTGACCGTGATCGACGGCAAGACCGACGAGCCGGTCGGTCCTCCGGTCAACGTTTCCAGCGCTGTGACGAGCCCGACCCGCATCGCGGTCAACCCTGGCACGGGCCAGGTCTACGTCGGGGGTACGGGCGGCGTCGCGATCATCGACACGACCCACGCCAATCAAGTGACCCACGTCAGCGGCTATACGACGACGGTCGCCGGCCTGGCCGTCTCCCCTGAGAACGGCGACGTCTATGTCGGCGGCGGTTCCGTAGGCAGTTCGGAGGTCGCCTACATCGCCGCCGGCAACACGTCGGCGACGCCGATCCCACTGCCCGCTGCGGGAGTCGTGAGCGCAGGCAGCGGCATGGACTTCTCCTTCGACCCCGTGCACCACGCCGTGTACCTCGCGAAGGCTAATCTCGGCACCGGCACGAGCCTCGCTGCCAGCATCGGCCTCGTCAGCATCTCTTCGCAGGACCACGTCGCGACCGTCGTAGCGAAGTTCCCGACGAAGTCGGCCTGCGGCACCGATACCGGGGACGTCCTCGTTGCACAGACCGCTCGTGGCAGCATCGCTGTCGATCCCGGCCGCAACCGGGTCTACCTCCTTGCCAAGAGGTGCGTTCGGGACCCGGAGAAGCCCTCAGGCCCGTGGAAAACCGTCGCGACAACGATCGTCATCAACCCCAGCGACGGCAGTTCAACACCGATCAACGACCTGGCGGCATCGTCCAACACGGCCATCTCCGCGGCCTACAACTCAGCGGCAGGGTCGGTCTATGTCTACTTGAACGGTGGATCGAACTGCACCGGTAGTGGGGGCCGCATCGACCGAATCGTCGGGACGACGGTCACGGGGCAGGCATGGGTCTGCGGATCGTCAACTGCCCGCGGGAACTCCGCGCACCAGGTCACCGTGCTGAATAACCTCAACAGGATCTTCGTCGCACAACAGGGCGACGCGCCAGGCGGGGTCGGGATTGTCGACGGCAGCACGCTGCTGACGCAAACTCCACTCGGCACGCCTCACCAGTTCGGCGCGTTGGCCGCGAACAACACTACGGCGAAGGTGTATGCGGTCGATACGGTGAACGGAACGGTCGCGGTGTTTCGACCAGGATCGGCCTAGGACGATGCCAAACCAGCCGCGCAACATCCACAAGGGCCCGGATCACCGGCTACGACCGGGTCGTCGTGCCTCCATTGCGGCGGTCAGCGTGATCGCGGCGATCACGCTGACCGCGTGCGGCGGCAACGAACCCCCGGAGCATGCGTTCGGCGTCGCTCCCTATGTCCACAAGGGGCACGTGGTCAACTGCGACACGTTCAAGACCCAGGCCGATGCGCAAGCGGTGCTGCGCGCGGACGCACTCGACCCCAACGGACTCGACCGGGACGGCGACGGCATCGCGTGCCCGAACCTCCCCGAGCCGACGGACAAGAAGCCGGTCCACCGCGACTTCATGACCGACAAGGACGGCGCACCGATCATCGAGCCGATCAAGCCGCCGCCGACGTAGCAACAGCGGAAGCCGTCATGCTCGGCACGGGTTTCTCTCCCACGCGTGCCTTTCCCACGCGTGTCTTTCCAACACGGAGCTTTCCGACGCGCGCCGCCCGCCCGCCACCCGAGGGCCTGCGCCCATTGCGTGACCCGGTGACCGTCCACCGCAACGAGGACGACGAGGACACCGGCGAATGACACGGCGTCAGGGCGTCCGGGGCGGGTGCTCGTCCGGGGTACGGGGCCCGGCGGCCTGGGGCTGCGCCGCGTGGGCGCGCGTGGCCGGAAGCAATGCCGCAGGCGGGCGGCGGCCGGGCCCGAGGCCCCCGGATCCGTGCTCGCCAGGACAGTGCGTCAGACCACGGCGAGCCGGTCCACCAGCAGTTCCACCCTCGGCTCGATGTACTCCGGGGGCAGCCGTCCCGCGCGGGTCAGGGTCGCGAGGCCGTGCAGGCACGCCCAGAACGTCTCGGTGAACAGCCCCGGGGCGACTCCGTCCCCGGCGACCTCGCCGAGGCACTCCAGCAGCGCGGCGAAGGCGTCCTTGAGGGGTTCCGGGGTGTCCTCCTGTGCATACGCCAGACCGCCGTCGAGCTGGAAGATGGCGTCGTAGACCGCCGGGTTGCGTGCGGCGAAGTCGAGGTAGGCGCGGGCGAGGGCGGCGACCCGCTCGCGCGGGCCGTCCACGGCGGCGGTCGCGGCCCGCACCGCCGCGGCCATCTCGGTGGCGCCCTGGAGGGCTACGGCGCCGATGATCTCGCGCTTGCCGCGGAAGTGACTGTAGAGGACGGGCTGGCTGTACTCGATGCGCTCGGCGAGCCGGCGGGTGGTGACCGCGTCCCAGCCCTGCTGCTCGGCGAGTTCACGGGCCGTCGCCACGATGAGGCGCTCGCGCACCGCCCGTTCGCGTTCCTTGCGTTCCTGTACCGACATGATTCGACCCTAGCACCGCTAGACATTAGAGCGGCAGTAGGTCTAGCGTCGCCTCATCACCTAGCGGCGCTAGATCCCAGGAGGGGCATCATGCTCAACGCACTTGAGGTCGTCACCACCGTGGTCGTCGGGGTGCTGGTGGGGGTGGAGTTCTCCGTCGCCTTCGTCATCAACCGGATCCTCAACGCGCTCCCGGAGGACAGCCGCCAGCTCGGCCACGCCCATGGGGGCCGGATGCTCGGCGCCGTGATGCCGTTCTGGTACATCGGCTCGCTCGTCCTCACCGGCATCTGGGCTGTCGCCAGGTGGCACCACCACGGCACCGGCCTCGTCGTCGCCGCCGGCGCGCTGCTGATCATCAGCGTGATCATGTCGGTCCTGCTGCTCGTCCCGATCAACAACCGGAACAAGACCTGGACCCCCGACAACCGGCCCGCCGACTGGAAGCAACAGCTCAACCGCTGGGAGCGCCTCCACTACGTCCGCGTCGCCATCCTCATCGCCGCCTTCGCCCTGCTGGTCGCCGCCCTCACCTGAGCCGACGGGCTCAACCGCCCGGGCGACCACCTGGCGGCCAACAGCCAACCCTCCCAGGCTCACCCGACTCGCCCTCGTCAGCCGCGTCCGTGCGGCCTGCCCAGCCCCCACGCGGCTCACCGAGCCCTATCAAGCTCACGACGACTCGCAAGGAGAAGAACAATGGCGCTGAAGAAGTTCAATACCGTCCTGGCCGCCGTCTTCGTCCTCTTCATCCTCTGGTTCGGGACGGAGTTCGTCCTGAGCCCCGCGACGACGGCGCCTGGCTTCGGCCTGCCGAGTTGGCCGTCCGGCGACGGCGGCGGCTTCCTGATCATCAAGGGAGTCCGTGACGTCGTCCTGGCCCTGGTCCTGGGCATCCTGCTGGTGACGGGCCAACGCCGGGCGCTGAGTTGGGTGCTGCTGGTGGAGGCCCTCGCCGCGTACGGCGACATGACAACCGTGCTGGCCCATCACGGCTCCGTGGCCACCGCGCTCGGCATCCACGGCCTCACCGCAACGCTGATGGTGGTCAACGGCCTGCTGATGATGCGCGAGACCCGCAAGGTCGCGGCCGCTCCGGCGACGCCCGCCCCGCAGCCCGCCTGATCCCATCGGTCCAAGGTGGCCCGGGCCCCGGCCAGGCCACCTCGGCGCGCGCCGGCATGCGCGTGTCAACGCCCGCCGGGAAAGGCCAGGCAGGCCGATCACGTGCCGGTCGGGCCCGCTGCACGCAGGCCACGACTCCACGGAGAGCGAGGGCCCCGTCCTCCTCAGGCCATCGTCGCGTCTAGCCTTGGCCAACTCGACGACGAGGGAGGGTTCATGACCGGGGCGAGCAGACTCGACGGCAGGAGAGCTCTGGTGATCGGTGGTGGCGGGACGGGGATCGGTCGCGCCATCGTCCGCGCCTACGCCGCCGCCGGGGCGGCAGTGGTGGTGGCTGACGTGGACGCCGCGCGGGCAACGGAGGCGGCGGCGGAGTTGCGGACGGCCGGACACACCGCCCATGCGATGAGCGGCGACGTCCGCTCACGTGAACAGCTCGACGACATGATCGCCGGCGCGGCGGAACGACTCGGCGGTCTGGACATCCTGGTCACGGTGGTCGGCGGGCAGGTGGCGTTCGTGCCCGCGGTCAAGCTCCACGAGATGAACGACGAGGACTGGGAGACCGTCTACGACCTGAACCTGCGCTACGTGGCTCGCGCCGTACGGCGCGTACTCCGCCTGTTCCTGGAGCAGGAAACGGGCGGGAACATCGTCAGCATCGGCTCGGTCACCGGGTTCATGGCCGCGCCGAAGCAGGCCGGATACGGCGCGGCGAAGGCCGGCCTCTACAGCCTGGCGCGCACCGTTGCGGCCGAGTACGCAGCCGACGGCATCCGGATGAACATCGTCGCAGGTGGAGCGATCAGCACCGCAGTCAACAACGCCAACCCCGCCGGCGACCGGGTCCCGGAGATTCCGGCGGGCCGCTACGGCACGTCGGAGGAGATGGCCGCTGCGGCCGTCTACCTGGCCTCGGACGAGGCACGCTACGTCACCGGCCAGCAGATCGTCCTGGACGGAGGCGTCTCCGTCCGCGGCCCGTTCCCCGAATAGCCGGCCGTACAAAGGAAGTTCACGCTGCGTTGGCGACCGTGGGAAGTGGCCGGAGCCGTCTCTGGAAGAGGAGGCGTTGCGGTAGGGGAAGCGAAGGCGCGGCCGAAGCGAGGCTGGGACAGGCACTGAGGGGAACGGCAGGTGGTGGCACGCGGTTCGGGAGTGACTGTGCGGACACGATCACGGCACGGGCCGCTCCCTGCCCGCGCGCCATCCGTGGGAGCGGGTGATGCCGTCCATCAGCAGGTCGAGCAGCCGCTCGGCCTGCTCGCGCTGATGGCCGGCCCCGGCTGCGAGGGTGACGCCGGCCAGGCCCGTGAGGATGTCGCGGGAGGGCAGGTCCTGCCTGATCACTCCCTGGGTGATGCCGGCGCGGCGGAACTCCTCGACCGCGTCGGTCAGTTGCTCGCGTGTCTGTGAGCCCAGTTGTTCGTCGCTCTGCAGGAGGGACTTGAGCGTGTCGGCCATGCCGTGTTTGGCGGCAAGGTAGTCCAACACCTCGGACATCCATGACCGCAGGGCCTGGTCGGCGGGTAGCTCGCCGAGCAGGGCCGAAGTCCGGGCGGCGAGACGCGAGGTCTCATAGCGGTAGGTGGCGTCGACGAGCTGCTCACGGGTCGGGAAGCGCCGGTACAGGGTGCCGATCCCGACGCCCGCGTCCTTTGCGATCTGCTTCAGGGTCGCGGCGGCGCCGTCCCGGGCGAAGGCTTGGGCGGCCGCGGCGAGCAACCTGTCCTCGTTGGCTCGCGCGTCGGCCCGGGTCGGCCGGACAGACGGATCGGTCATGCGCAGTCCTCTCTCTGCTTGCCAAGCGGAGTCGGCTCCGTCTAGCCTGCGACATCAAGCGGAGCCGACTCCGCTACTGGGACGGTAGCAGGTGACTGCCGGCCGTTCCCGCGCACCGCCGCGTCCACGGAAGGGCCGCCCACGCCATGCAGTACCGCACGCTGGGAAGTACCGGAGTCCAGGTCAGCTCGCTGTGCCTGGGCGCGATGATGTTCGGGCCGTGGGGAAACCCCGACCACGACGATGCGATCGCCATCATCCGCACCGCGCTCGACGCCGGCGTCAACATCATCGACACCGCCGACGTGTACGGGAACGGCGAGTCCGAGGTCATCGTCGGCAAGGCCATCGCCCACCGACGCGACGAGGTCGTCCTGGCAACCAAGGTGTCCAGCCCGATGGGCCCCGGCCCGAACGAACGCGGTGCCTCGCGGCGTTGGATCGTCCGGGCCTGCGAGGACAGCCTGCGCCGCCTGGGGACCGACCACATCGACCTCTACCAGGTGCACCGCCCCGATCCCGCCACCGACCTCGACGAGACCCTGGGCGCGCTGTCCGACCTCGTCCGCGCCGGCAAGATCCGCTACGCGGGTTCCTCGACCTTCTCCCCTTCGGCCATCGTGCAGGCGCAGTGGACCGCCGAGCGACGGCAACGGGAACGCTTCGTCTGCGAACAGCCCCCGTACTCCCTCCTGGCCCGGGGCGTGGAGACCGACGTGCTGCCCACCTGCGAGGCACACCGGATGGGGGTCCTTGCCTGGAGCCCGCTGGCAGGGGGCTGGCTGTCCGGCCGCTGGCGCCGGGGCGCGGCCGACCTGTCCAGCCACCGCACGCGGACGATGCCCTTCCGCACCACGCTCTCCCACTACGACCTGGACGTCCCCGGCAACCAGGCCAAGCTCGACGCCGCCACCGAACTCGCCGCCATCGCCGACGACGCCGGCCTGACGCTGATCCAACTGGCGCTGGCGTTCGTCACCACCCACCCCGCGGTCACCGCGGCGATCATCGGCCCGCGCACCGCCGACCACCTGCACGACCAGCTGAGCGCCGCGGACATCGTCCTGGAACCCGCCGTACTCGACCGCATCGACCGCGTCGTGGCGCCCGGCGTCGACCTCAACCCCGACGACACGGGCTACGGCGCGGCCGTCCTCGCCGATCCGAAGCGTCGACGCCGCGCCGTCTCCTGGTGAACCGGGGCGGATGCCTGGTGGCTCGCCTGGCATGCCCCGCGCCGACGCTCCACACCCCGAACCACGGTCCCGACGGCGTCAGACCCGCCTCCCACCGGGCGGACGAGGACTTCTTTCAGCCCGTCGAGGGATGTGGCGGCCGGTCTCGCGTTGTGTGAGGAACGGATGACAACGCGGGAAGTGCGTGTTTCCGCTGGTCTGCTTGACGCATGCAGACCAACACCAACCTCCGTGGTTCGACCTCCCCGCTCCGTCGCCGTCGCCCTGCCGTCGTGGCAGCCGTCCTTCTGGGCACGGTGGGCGTCGGTGGTGCCCTCACCGGGTGCGGCAACGCTGACGTCTCGGGTGTCTCGACGGCCCCCTCCACCTCCGCGAAGCACGAAACGGGCAAGAGGGTCTTGTGGTTGGGCGACTCCATCGCGGGTGCCGAGGCGCCGCCGCTGGGCGCGGCGTTGAAGGCGAGCGGCGTGGAGTTCGAGAACCTGTCCTCCGACGGTGGCGGCACCGTCGTCGAGGGGGACAAGATGACCGCGCCGATCGCCGAGTCGACGTGGCAGGGCCTCAACCGGGCGATCTCCTCCTTCCACCCGAACGTGATCGCCTACCAGGTCACCACCTACGACTGGGGCACCCGCCAGCAGCAGCGCGCCTCGTACGAGAAGCTCGCGAAGGCCGCCCAGGACGCCGGCGCCGAACTCGTCATCGTCTCCGCGCCGCCGTACAAGGTGGACGACTTCTACAAGAAGTACGAGGGCGCGATCAAGAGTGCGCCGAAGGCGGCCGAAGAGGCGGCCCGCAACAGCGGCGGCAAGGTGCGCTTCCTCGACGCCTCCGCCCTGTGGGGCACCGACAGCAGCGCCGCGAAGGCCCAGCGGTCGACCGACGGCATCCACTCGTGCCAGCAGGGATCGGCCGCCTTCGCCAAGTGGTTCACCGAGCAGCTCGGCAAGACCTACGGCTTCACCCCCGCCGCGCCGGACCAGTGGGCCAAGGGCTCGTGGGTGTCGGACCAGCGGTTCGCCAAGCTGGGCTGCAGCTGAGGACGCCGCGGCGGCCCCCTCCCTTCCCCTCCCCCTCTCTTTACGTACGGCGGACCGCCGGCACCGTGGTGGTGAGCGGCGGTCCGTCCGAGGACTCCGATGGCTCTTCATGACCTGGCCGCCGGCTCCGGCCGGCCCTCCGTTGCCCGGCGCGCTGCCGGCCGTGTTCACCTCGCCCCGCTCGACGGCCTGCGGGGCCTCGCGGTGGCGGCCGTGCTGCTCTTCCACGCCGGCCACGTGCGGGGTGGTTTCCTCGGCGTGGACCTGTTCTTCGTCCTGTCGGGCTTCTTGATCACCGGCCTGCTGTTGGGCGAGGTGGGGAAGCGGGGGCGGCTGGACGTGGCGGCCTTCTGGGGACGCAGGGCCCGCCGCCTGCTGCCGGCGCTGGTCGTGATGGGCGTCGTCACCCTGCTCCTGGCCTGGGGGTTCGGCCCGCCCGCCCGGCTCGGCTTCGCGCTCGACGACGCCCCGTGGGCCGCGGCACAGGCAGTGAACTGGCACTTCATCGCCGAGCAGGTCGGCTATTGGAACGCCGCCGACTCACGCTTGTTCTCGCATCTGTGGAGCATCGCCGTGGAGTGGCAGTTCTACCTGGTCTGGCCGCTGGTGGTGGCATGCGTCGCACGCGGCCGAGGACGGCGGTGGGGCGTGCTGGCCGTGGCTTTGACGGGCGCCCTCGCCTCGCTGGCGTTGATGATCCATTTCGGTGGGCTGGTGGACACGACGCGTGCGTACGAGGGCACCGACACCCGGGCGTTCGCCCTGCTGCTGGGCGCTGCTGCCGCGACCGCTCCGGCCAGGGAGTTCGCCGCCCGCATCCGGCGGCCGGTGGCGGAGGTGCTGAGCGCGCTGCTGGTCTGCGGGTTGCTCGTGTCGTGGGCCGTGACCGATGGGCAAAAGGCTCCCGGCCTGTTCCAGGGTGGGATGTTCCTCCACTCGCTGGCCGCTGCCGTGCTGATCGCGCTGGTGGCCGCCGTGCCTCACGGGCCCACGGGACGGGTGCTGGGCAGTGCGGCGCCGCGGAAGTTGGGCGAGATCTCCTACAGCCTGTACCTGTGGCACTGGCCGGTGTACCTGCTGCTGCCGCCGTCGGTCCTGGGGTTCGGCGGGTGGCCTCGTACCGTCGTGCTGATCGGGGTGTCGATCGTCGCTGCCGTGGTCTCGAAGATTCTCGTCGAGGACCCGGTGCGGTTCCGCGCCCGATGGGCCGTTGGGCGCCGCGGGCTGGTGGCGCTGGTTGCGGCGGCCGTCGTGGCGACAGGGGTGTGGGCGGCCGTACCGCAGCCGCGCCTGGGAGCCGGGACGGTGGACCTGGACCGGCTGACGAACCCGTGATCCGGTCGAGAGACAGGAACATTCCGATAGTGAGGCAAAATGGTCGAATGTCGAGCAAGAGGAGCGGCCTGCGCGCGAGGCGAGATCCGGGGCGCCGACCGTGGCGGCCCGCTTCGGCGCTCGCCCTGCTGCTCGCCACCGGGGCGCTTGCCGGCTGCGCGGTGACCGACACCGGGCCGGTCGCCGCCGGCGCGCCGGCGCGCGGCGAGCAAGCCCCAGCAGGAGAAGGTCTTCTTCGGCTGTACTTCCTCACCCCTCACGGCACCTGGCCCGTCGCCCGCCAGGCATCGCCCGGGGCCGGGCCGCAGGCAGCACTCGACGCCCTCGTCGCCGGCCCCACGCCTTCGGAACGGGCACGCGGACTGGTCACGGCGTTGCCAGCCAGCGCGCACAAGGTGAGAGCCCGGGCCACACCGGGAGCGGTTGACGTGGATCTGCCGTGGTTGGTTTCGGAGCTGGGCAGGGTCGCGGTCAACCAACTGGTGTGCACGGCCGCTGCCGCACCGGGAATCCCCGGGAACACGAAGCCGTCGGACGTGATCGTGCGGATCCACGAGTCGGGCATCGCGGAGAGTGCGTGGCCCGTCCGGTGCGACGACAGCGGCGCGGCCGCCCCCGTGGACACGGGCCCTGACCGCTGAGCCGACAGGTCGTTCCGGCCCGCCGGCGCTCGCCGCACTCCGCCCTCGGCGGTGGCCGGGACGACCCGCGAGTCCGATGCGCAACAGAAGGAGAAAGGGACCGCCTGATGACACACGTCCTGCTGATCGAGGACGACCCGGCCGTCCGCCGTGGCGTCACGCTGGGGCTGCGCCGCCGCGGCCACGAGACCGAAGCGGTCGGCACGGGAGAGGAGGGCCTGGAGGCGCTCGCCGCCAACACACCGGACATCGTCCTGCTCGACCTGATGCTGCCCGGCATGAGCGGCCTGGAGGTGTGCCGTCGCATCCGCCAGACCAGCCAGGTGCCCCTCGTGATCCTCTCCGCACGCAGTGACGACGTCGACGTGGTCGTGGGGCTGGAGGTCGGCGCCGACGACTACATCGTCAAACCCGCCAGCGACGAGGTCATCGAGGCCCGCATGCGCGCGGTGCTGCGCCGCCTCGCCCCCTCCCAGCCCGACACCGCCGAACCGGAGCGGGTCACGTACGGGGACCTGGAGATCGACCGAGCCGCCCTGCGGGTGCGCAAACGCGGTGCGGACCTGGCCCTCGCCCCCTCAGAGATCAAACTCCTGCTGTTCCTGTCCGCCTCCCCCGACCAGACCTTCAGCCGTCAGCAACTCCTGGAACAGGTGTGGGAGCACAGCTACTACGCGGACGTCCGGCTGGTGGACGCCTGCGTCATGCGGCTGCGGGCCAAGACCGAGGACGACCCGCGAAACCCGCGCTACGTGCAGACCGTGCGGGGCTTCGGCTACCGCTTCGGGCCGCTGTGAAAAGCCGCATCGTCCCGCGCGGGCTGCGCCCCCGACTGGTCGCCGCCTTCGTCCTGGTCTCCGCCCTCAGCGCCCTGACCGCCGCCGCGCTCACCTACCACCAGGCACGCACCGCGATCCTCCAACGCGCACAGGACAACGCGGTGCACGACCTGCGCGCCCAGGTCGACTCCCTGGCACCGGACCTGCCCGCCCGGCCCGCCGAGGCGGACCTGCGCACCCTGACGCTGCAACTCGACCGTGCCGGCGGCTCACGTGACTGGCGCACCGCGGCCACGTACCGCAACGGTCCGCTGACCACCGCGCACAGCCCCGCGCCCGACCTCCCCGCCGGCCTGCGCGCCAGCGCCGCTTCGGCCACCACCACCTTGGCGCAACGCTTCCACCAGGGTGAACAGCCCTGGCTCGCGGTCGCGTTGCCCGTCACCGCCGAGAGCCGCTCCGACCAGCCCTCCGGTCTGATCGTCTACGCGACCTTCTCCCTCGCCTCCGAACAGCAGGACGTCACCTCCCTGCTCGCCGCCGCCCGAGCCGGCGCGCTGCCTGTGGTGTTCGCCTCGGTGGTCCCCGCCCTGTTGGCCGCCCGCCGCGTCCTGCGCCCGGTCCGGCAACTGCACACGGCAGCCGAGAGCATGACCGACGGCGCTCTCGACACCCGCATCGAGGTCACCGGCCATGACGAACTCGCCGACCTGGGGCGCACCTTCAACACCATGGCCGCCACCCTGCAAGCCGACGCCACCGCCCTGAAGGCCATGGAGGCCAAGGCACGCCGGTTCGCCGCCGACGTCTCCCACGAGCTGCGCACCCCGCTGGCCGCGATGACTGCGGTGACCGGCATCCTCGACCATGACGGCGCCTCCGGCCACCTCGGCCCCGAAACCTCCGAAGCCTTCACCCTGGTCGCCGACGAGACGCGCAAACTCACGTCCATGGTCGAAGACCTCATGGAGATCTCCCGGTTCGATGCCGGCGCCGCACAACTGGCCCTCGACGAGATCGGCTTCGGGGAACTGGTCGGCAAGACCCTGACACTGCGTCACTGGCAGGACCGCGTGGCCGTCGACGTACCGCACGGGCTGCGCACCCGTCTCGACCCCCGCCGCATCGACGTCGTCCTGGCCAATCTCACCGGCAACGCCCTGCGCCACGGCGGGCCGCAGGCACGGGTAGGCATCCGGGCCCGGGCCGACGCCGACCACCTCGTCGTCACCGTCGCCGACGACGGCCCGGGCATTCCGCCCGACGTCCTCCCCCACGTCTTCGACCGCTTCACCAAGGGCGACGCGGCCCGTACCCGCAGCGAAGGCAGCGGACTGGGCCTGGCCATCGCCGCGGAGAACGCCCGACTGCACCTCGGTACCCTCACGGCCGCCAACGCGCCGGAAGGAGGAGCGGTCTTCACCCTCACCCTGCCGCGCGACCCCGCATGAGACGACATCGACTCGGCCTGCCGACCTTCGGCCCCGTCCTGCTCCTGACGCTGCTGCTGACCGGATGCTCGATCACCGACACCGCACCGACCCCGGCCGGCTCCCCGGCCACGGGACTCCAGATTCCCGCGTCCAACAGCACCGGCGCCACGCACATCTACTTCTACTCGGCCCAAGGACTCGAACGGGTCTCACGCCCCTACCAGGGGCCCGACGCGCTCGACGTCGCGCTGCGGCAACTCGCCGCCGGCCCCGATGCCGCCGAACGCGTCCGCGGCCTCGTCAGCTACGTGCCACCCCACGCCCCGATCCCCGTCGTCACCGCGCACAAGCCCGGCGAACTGACGGTGTTCGCACCGTCCGGATGGCAAGCGCGCACCGCCCTGCGCCAACTCGTGTGCACCGCAGCCGACGTTGCCAGCACCCAGGACCGAACCAGCCTGCGCACCCTCCGCGTCACGGTCCGTCGCGCCGCCGGCGAACCCACCGTCACACAGACGTGCGCGCCGTAGCGAGGAGCGAGGGACGGCGCCCCCGACCCACTACGACGCCCCCTCCTGCCACAGGCCACGGTGGTGGAAAGGCACCCGGGTCTCATGCCTGGAAGGTGGCCCGGTAGGCCGCGGGGGAAGTGCCGACATGGCGGTGGAAGGCGGCCCGGAAGGCGGCGGGGCTGCCCAGACCGCTGAGGCGGGCGACCTGTTCGACGGGCGCCGTGGTCGTTTCCAACAGTTCGCGAGCCCAGTCGATGCGGGCGGCGGTCAGCCAGGCCATCGGCGAGGTGTCCGTCTCCTGCTGGAAACGCCGGATGAACGTCCGCCGGGACATGTGCGCGCGCTGGGCCAGCTCGTCCACGGTCTGACGGTCGCCGAGATGGTCGAGCATCCAGGTACGGACCGGTGCGAGATCCTCACCGCGGCTGGCCGGGCGGAAGCGGTCGATGAACTGCGCCTGGCCGCCGGCACGTTGGGGCGGGGCGACGAGGACCCGGGCGCTGGCGTTGGCGGCCGCGGCACCGTAGTCGCTGCGGACGATGTGCAGGCACAGGTCGATGCCTGCGGTCACTCCCGCGGAGGTGAGGACGTCGCCGTCGTCGACGTAGAGCTGGTTGGGCCGGACGTCGATCCGCGGGTACCGGCGCTGTAGCACGGCGGTGTCCCGCCAGTGGGTCGTTGCGGGGCGCCCGTCCAACAGCCCGGCGGCAGCCAGCGCGAACGCCCCCGTACAGATCGACACCAGCCGGGCTCCGCGCGCGTGCGCCGAGCGGATCGCCGACAGTGCCGCAGCAGGAGGCGGGGCGTGCGGGTCCTCGTAGCCGGGGACGACCACGGTGTCGGCGGCCGACAACGCCTCCAGCCCGGCCGGTGCGGCGACGGTGAACCCACCGCTGAGGACCGGCCCGGCTGCCGGATCGGCACAGACGGTGACTTGGTAGTGCGGATCCATCCCGAAGGTCTGCACCGGTATGCCCAGGTCCAGCGGGAGAACTCCTGGAAGCGCCAGCACCGCGATGCGGTGCCCTTCGACGGTCGACATGGCACGATCCTAGCGATGCATGGCCCACGTGCCACTGTCGACGGCGACGACCTGCTTCGTAGCCTGCCGCCATGGACTTCTCACTCGACCTGCCCACCGGCCCCTTGGCCGAGGCCATCCTCGCCACCGTGCGGACCTCCGAGAACCCGTCGGTGGCCAATCACAGCCTGCGCAGCTTCTTCTTCGCCCAACTCCTCGCCGCCCACGAAGGTTGTCTGGACGACGCCGCCTACGACCGTGACCTGCTGTTCGCCGCGACCGTTCTGCACGACCTGGGCACCGGCGACCTCGCGACGGGCAAAGCCCGCTTCGAGGTGGAAGGCGCGGACCTGGCGGCGAGCCTGTTGCGGCAACACCAGGTCCCCGAAGCGGACGTCGACCGCGTGTGGGAGGCGATCGCCCTGCACACCTCCCCCGGCATCGCCGAGCGCCGCGGACTGTTGAGCTACCTCACCCGCGAGGGCGTGGGCATCGACTTCGGGCGCCACGCGCAGATCGTCTCCCGATGGGAGCAGCAGATCCACGCGGCCTACCCCCGCCTGGCCATGGTCCGCTCACTCGTCGACGCGATCGTGGAGCGGGCCGCCCGGTCGGACGCCGCGGCTCCCCGTTACGCGCTCGGCGGCGAACTCCTCCGCGAACGCCGGGCCGACGGCGTGACCAGCCTGGAACGCACTGCCGCCGCCTGCCCCTGGGGAGAGTGAGGGACCGCCATGGCCCCACACCCCCCGATCGCAAGGCACTTCGACGTGGAGAACGGGCGGGTCCACGGACAGGTCCGTACGGGTGCCGGCCCGGCGCTGGTCTTCCTCCACTACTGGGGTGGTTCCCATCGCACCTGGCAGCGCGTGATCGAACACCTCGACCCCGCCCAGGCGTACGTCGCCTACGACCACCGCGGCTGGGGCGGGTCCGCGGAGGTGCCTGGCCCTTACGGCATCGAGCAGCTGGCTGACGACGCCGAGCGCGTCATCGACGCCCTCGGGTACGACGAGTACGTCCTGGTGGGCCACTCCATGGGCGGCAAGGTGGCCCAGGTACTGGCCGCCCGACGCCCCGCCGGACTGAAGGGCGTGGTCCTCGTCGCCCCCGCTCCGCCTGCTCCGGTCGGGGTGACGCCCGAGTTCCAGGAAGCGTTGGCGCACGCCTACGACAACCACGACACCATCGACCGGAGCATCGATCTCGCCCTGACCAACGGCGGGTTGACCGCCGCCGCACGCCAACAGGTCCATGAGGACAGTCTCCGAGCGGGCGAGGTGGCGCGCCTGGCGTGGCCGCGGCAGGCGCTGGTCGAGGACTTCGCGGACCGGGTCGGTTCGATCGACGTTCCCGTCCTGGTGCTGGCCGGCGACAACGACAAGGTGGACCCGCCCCAGGTCCTGCGCGAACACCTCCTGCCCCTGATCCCCACCGCCACCCTCACCGAACTCGCCGATACCGGCCACCTGTCACCGCTGGAGGTCCCCGACCGAATCGCCGCGCACATCGGCACGTTCACGGGGTAGGTGGCGAGCCAGGTCAGGATCTGAGATCTCAGATTGCTTTACAGAGATCTCATGAGGATACTGGCGCCAGGCTGCTACCGCGCGGCCAAGGATCTCGGCATGTGGCCAGCAAGGACTTGAGCAATGACGATCTTCGAACCGATCACCGGCCGCTACGTCGCGGTCAACGGTGCACGTACCTACTTCGACGAGGCCGGGGACGGCATCCCGATCGTGTGTATTCACCCGGGGGCCACCGACTCGCGGGTCTACAGGCACCTTCTGCCGTTGCTCGCCGAACGCGGATATCGCGCGATCGCCCCCGATCTCCCCGGGCACTGCCGTTCCTACCCGGCGCAGTGGCAGCCGGGGACTTCCATTCACGACCACGCCGAGTTCGTGCACGCGTTCGTGCGCACGGTGCTGCCGGGAATCTCGCCGTTTGTGCTCGGCGCCTCTGTCGGAGGTCTGACGGCACTGGATCTTGCCGCTCACCATGGAGACAGCTATCGAGGGGTCGTCGCGATGCAAGCAGCATCGTGGACACCGCTGTCGGCCGAGGCCGCTGCGTTGCTGGCAGGTCGGACGAGCGCGCCCGATGCCGGCTGGACGGATCACCTTGAGTATGCGGCGGTGGCCTCGGCGAGCAAGAAGCTGACATCCGAGCAGAAAGTCGAGCTTCGGTGGCTTCAGCGCAGCACTTCCCAGCAGGCTGGGCAGTTCGACGGTCAGGCGTGGGCTTCCCACGATCTGCGCGGCCGGCTCGGCGACGTGCGGTGCCCGGTCCTGCTCGTGCAGGGCACCGACGATTTCTTCGTACAGGATCAGTTGGTCGATGACACGGTCGCGGAAATGGGCTCGATGGCACGATTGCTGCGGGTGCCTGACATCGGGCATTACCCGCCACTTGAGAATCCGGAGTGGGTTGCGCAGATAGCAGACACTTTTGCCACGCAGACGACGACGGCGGCCTGATCCCCCGTCCCGGGCCCTTGTGTTTTGCCATCCCCAGGCCGACGGATTCGACTGCGCACCCGCGACGCCTACGGGGGAAAACGCCGACAGCGGGACCAAGCACGAAAGCAAGAAAGCAAGACAGAAGAGCGGTGGCAACAGGCCGCTGCGCCAGGGGACACGGGGCCGTTGGCGAGCAGAGTTTCGCTCCTCCCTCCCCCTTCCCCCCCCGCCATCCGCCATCCGCCATCCGCCATCCGCCATCCACCATCCACCAGGATCCAAGATTTTCTCACTGAGATACCAGATCCGTAGGATGGGTGCGTGAAGTACCTGCCCGCCCTTCTCAGCGCAGACCACCCCAGCCTGACCGCCACCGAACGCGCTTACCTTGCGATCAAGCGGCGGATCATCGAACTCGAGCTGGAGCCAGGCGCCCATGTCACCAAGTCGACCCTGACACATCTGGCCGGGGCCGGCGCGATGCCGGTGCGGGAAGCCCTGACTCGACTGCAGCGCGACGGGCTGGTCCAGGCACTGCCACGCTCGGGATACCGCATCCTGCCTGTGACCCTGAAGGGGGCACGGGATCTCTGCGCGTTCCGGCAACTGCTGGAAACCGAAGCCGCCGGCCTCACAGCCAAGCTCGGTTGTCCGGCCGATGATCTCGCCCGGATGGAAGAACTCCTCGAAGCCAGTTACGAGTTGGGCAACGCGGCGAGCGTCGACGCCTTCCTGCGCGCCAACCTGGAGTTCGACACGATCATCGCCAACAGGTGCGGTAACGACATGCTGGCGCAGTCGATCACCCGGGTCTTCGACGAGCTGGAACGCATCCTGCGGATCACTCTGAAGTCGCTGCCCTTCTCCGCTTCGGCAGCACATGAGCGACACGCGATTCTGGATGCCATCCGTGAGCGTGATCCTGCTGCGGCCCGCACGGCCATGGAGGTTCGGACACGGGCCTCGCTGGAGCAGATCACCGACACACTCATGTCCAGTTCATCGATCACCGAGGCCAACATCCGGGTCTCCTGAACCCCAGAAAACGCCCTGGCGCAATGCACCAGGCGTGTTGTCCCGACAGGTTGGCGACGCGGCTGGAGGGTGCGGTGTGGCGGCTGTTTTATGGCAGCTGATGCCGGTGTGGAGCCACTGATGCCGGTGTGGAGCCGATGGTGGTTGTGCCAGTCCAGCCAGTCGAGGAAGGCTGCCTGTCTCAGGTGAGCGTGGCCAGCCGAGCGGAGCCGGCGGGTGGGCTCATCGAGCGGCGTTCAGCGGCAAAGGGTGCGCAGGGCGGCGAGGCAGTCCGCGGCCCGGCGCTGCGGGTCGAGGTCGGTGCTGGCCCAGGCGATCCGAGCGTCCGGCCGGATCAGGACTGATGTGACACTCCGCCAGATCCCGTGCGCCGCCTCGGTATTGACGGTTTCCGCCCGCTGCTCCAGGCCATCCGTCAGGCACGGTGTCCGCGTCCCGCCGAAGTCCAGCAACAGCGGTCGGCCGTGGTGCATCAACGGGTGGGCGGTGGGTGCGTCGGCTCCGTCCAGGGCGAGGCCGGCCAGTCGGGTGCCGTTCAGCGGGTGCGCGCCGGGTGTGGTGTCGGCCGGGCCCGGGTCGTCGAAGCCGGCGATCCGGCGGGCCCACTGGTGGTTGGTCTGCGGTTCGGCGAGCGCGGCGGACCAGACCTCGCGCAGGGCGATCTGCTCCGGGCTCGCCGCGGCGAACAGGGCGAGCTGCGCACGGGTGTTGTCGATGACGGCGCGGGCGGCCGGCCGGCGCTCCGTGTCGTAGCTGTCGAGCAGTCCGTCGGGCGCCCGACCCTGGAGGGTGGCGGCCAACTTCCAACCCAGGTTGGTGGCGTCCTGGATGCCGACGTTCATGCCCTGCCCACCGGCCGGGAAGAACATGTGCGCCGCGTCCCCGGCCACCAGGACCCGTCCGGCCCGGTACCGCGCGGCCTGGCGGGTGGCGTTGCCGTAGCGCGACAGCCACCGGGGGTTGCGGATCCCCAGGTCCCGTCCCAGCAGCGTGCGGGTCTGCTCGCGCACCTCCTCCAGGGTCAGCGGTTCGCCGACCCCACGGTGCATGGTGGCCGTGGAGAGCCCCGCCAGCCGGTGGACGCCGTCGCCGATCGGGGCCGCCAGGAACGACCCGGCCGGCCCGGTGGCGGCGAGCGGTGCAGTGGGCGGATCGTCCAGTTCCACGTCGGCGAGCCACCCGGTCAGCGTGGCGCCCTGGCCGGGGAAGTCGATGCCGGCCGCCTGCCGTACCGCGCTGCGGGTGCCGTCACAACCCACCACCCAGCGGGCCCGCACCGTCCGGTGGGCGCCGCCGGCCCGGATCACCACCTCGACGGCGTCCGGCCCCTGGGTGAGCGAGACGACCTCCTCCCCGCGCAACACCCGGGCGCCCACGGCGACCGCGTGCTCCTCCAGGAGTTGCTCGGTGACGGACTGACCGAGCGCCAGCATGAAGGGGTGGACCGCCCCGACGGTGGAGAAGTCCAGCCGGGTGGTCGCCGCCCCGAAGTGGCCGGTGGGCACCGGGGTGCCGCGTTCGATGAACCGCTGCGCGAGGCCGCGGGTGGCGAAGGTGTCCAGCGTGCCGGCCTGCATGCCGACCGCGCGCGACCGTCCGTCCGGTGCCGCCCGGCGTTCCACGACGGCCACCTCCACCCCCTGCAGGCGCAACTCCGCGGCGAGCCAGAGCCCCACCGGGCCGGCCCCGGCGATGAGCACGTCGAGCATGACAACCACTCCCTCTCACTCTTGTCCAATGGACAAGAGTGAGCATGCCCTAGAATTGTCCATTGGACAAGAGGGGCGCGGAAGCCGACCGGGAAGGCGCATCCAATGGGTACGACACAGGGCGAGATCGTCGCCGCCACGCTGGCGGTCCTCGACGAGCACGGGCTGGACGGGGTGACCATGCGCGCCGTCGCGACTCGGCTCGGCGTGCAGCACAACACCGTCCGCTGGCACGCCTCTAGCAAGAACCGCCTGCTCGAACTGGCCTCGGACGAACTCCTCGCACACTGCCTGGACGAGCCGCTGCCCGAGGCGTTCCCCGACCGGTTCAAGGAACTGAGCCGCCGCTGCCGTGCGGCGCTCCTCTCACACCGCGACGCCGCCAGAATGGTCGCGGGCGTCTACGCCGCCGAGCCGTGCACGCTGCGCTACGCCGACACCGTGATCGCCACCCTGCTGGCGGCCGACCACTCGCCGCGCACGGCCGCGTGGACCCACTGGTCGGTCTTCTACCTGACCCTGGGCCTCACACAGGAACAACAGGCCGCCCAGGAGAGCGCACCGACACTCCCACCCGAACAGGTCCCGGCCGACACCTACCCGGCCCTGGCCGCCGTCCTGCCCCACGTCAGCCCGGACAACTTCGACCAGCGCTTCGAATTCGCCCTCGAACTGATCATCGCCGGCCTTCCCCAGACCAAGGAGCCAGTCGGCTAGCAGGACTCCGTCACGCCACCCCGATCGTGGTCGCGGGGAGCATGCCGAGTGGACGGACATACGACAACCCAACGGCCCGCGTAGGGAGTTCGTGGCGGACGCGTTCGCCACGGCGCCACGTCGGGACCAGCGCCCCAAGGGAGACCGCTACTTGCAGAACCTGCGCGGCAGTTCGTCAGCCAGTCGACGTGAGATCCGGTGCAAGTGCAGCTGCGGGTGCGCGTACAGGCGCGGAGGCGCAAGCGGATCGCGGAGCGCATGGTCCCGCCGACCGGTCCTGACGCCTGGGCGATCGATGACGCGCCACTCCCCAACGGCGGGAAGATGTCAGTCGCGGTCACTCACCAGCACTGCGGCGCACCGGGCAAGCAGGCCAACTACCAGGTGGCGGGCGGTGAGCGTCCAAGCGGTCACCGATACCGCCTCCTGCCCACTGAAGTGACTGCGAGGCGGAGCCCGTGACCCGCATCAGCGCGAACGGTCCGCCTCGCCCTGGGCGAGCGACTGCGTCAGACGTTCCAGGCGCACGGCGAAGGCCGCGGCCTCACCCGACGGCCACGTCGCCATCTCCTCTGCCACGAACGACTCCATCGCCCCGCGCAACGCCGTGACCGCCCGCTCGCCCTCAACGGTGAGGACCAGCCTGGTCGCACGGGCGTCAGCGGGGTCGGGACGACGGGCGACCAGCCCGGCCTCCTGCAACCTGGTCGCGTAGCGGGTGGTGACGGTGCGGTCCATCCCGATCACCTCGGCGAGCTTGGTGGCGGTGACGGGCCCGACGCGGGCGAGCCCGGACAGCACCGGGTAGGTCGTGGCGTCCACGCCCTCCACCCCGGAGGTCAACCGGCCGTAGAGCCCGGCACGGGTGGCGCGCAGGGTCAGCGCCCCGATGGCTGCGGCCACGCGGGCGGCGGACGCGCTGTCACGTGTCGTTTTACTCACCCCTCGATGATACGTGCAAAAAGCACGGAGCCTTGCTACCGTAACTGCGTGCAGAAAGCACGTACATCAAGCACGCAAAGGACAGTCATGTCGCATTCGTCTTCGCACCAGCACCAGCACCAGCCCGTCGTGCGCCCGGAAGATGTCCTGCCCGAGGGCATCGACTCGACCGCGATCAACGGGCTGACCGTCCGCAAGGGTTCGGTGGCCGCATTCGTCGCCAACGCCCTACGACTGGACGACCTCACCGAGGGCACTCCCGAGTACGCGGCCGTCGTCACGCAGATGCGGGAACTCACTCCCGTCCTGCGCGCCATCGGCCTCCTCGACGTCTTCCGGCCTCACTCCCAGGCAGTGGAGCGGATCATCGCCGAGGCCGCGTAACGCGGCGCGTGCAGCCGGCGACCGCCCGACGCCCGGGGAAGCGACCACCGCGAACCCGTCAGGCGTCGAAACGTCGAGCGGCACACCGATCGGTGACGATCCAGTCATCGCGGCTTCCCCTCCGGGACGGCCCCGCCGGGGCCGTCCCGCCGGGGCCGTCCCGCCGGGCTCGCCCCCACGTGGCCTGCGGCGGGACAGCACCTCAAGCGCTCGGCGGCACGAACATCAACAGGGACGCTCATGCCCAACGGCCGTTCCTGCACGCTTCGTTACTCGACATCTCGAAGCGTCAGGGACGGCCGCTTCACTGCCCCAAAACCAGGCTGCGCCCGTACAACAAAGAACTGGAAGGCCAGCTGTACTCGGTACTCAGCGGGACGCCCGGTACCTCTACGGCAACGACATCACGCCGGAGACCGTCGCAGTACCAGTTGCACTACCAAGCTCCGCCCCACTCACAGGTGGCCCATGGGAGTGGCCCGCCGTCGCTGCCGCGGGCACCGTGCCGTATGTCGCGGCCGCACTGTAGAGCTCACCGGGCGCCCCGTCGAACCGTGCGGAGCGCCGGTTCGACCGTTCGGCTGGCGATGGGCGTCCGCAGGCATGACGGACGCCGAAAGCCGGCCCGATCTGTGCCAGTTTGTAGCCGACGATCTGACGGGCCGACACCGCGGTGGGGGTTCGGTCCACCCCTTTGGGAGTCGGCCCGGGACACAGGAGGCAGCCGATGGACAGTGGCGGACGACCGCCGGCCCCGGGCTCCGGCGAGCCGCGACGCCCGAGAGCGGACGAGGGCAAAGTGCAGGGGCGCCGCGAGCGCGTTCGCGCTGCCGCGGCGGCGCGGGTCACCCAGGGGGCCGCTCGTGCTCGGGCCCTCGTGCGGCGGGTTGAGCGGACTCCCCCGCCCCCAGGGCCCTTCCGTCCCGACTTCTGGCGCAGTCCCCTCCGCGGGCCCTGGCTGACGTCCGTGTTCGGCCTGGTGTTGCTGATCGGCATCCCGCTGATCTTCGTCACCGGGATGCTCTCCTACGCCTCCTACAACCCGGGACTCGACCGCCTCAACGACCAGACCCCGGACAAGGGCCTGCTGGGCTTCTACCTCTTCGCCTGGCCCACCCATCCCTACTGGCTGTACCGGCTGACCCAGGGCGTGCACGTGACGCTCGGGGTGGTCCTGGTGCCCGTGCTGCTGGCCAAGTTGTGGTCGGTGATCCCGAAACTGTTCGAGTGGCTGCCGGTCCGCTCCCTCGCCCACGGACTGGAGCGGTTGTCCCTGCTCATGCTGGTCGGCGGGGTGATCTTCGAATTCGTCACCGGCATCAGCAACATCCAGCTCTTCTACGTCTTTCCCGGCTCCTTCTACACCCTGCACTTCTACGGCGCCTGGGTGTTCATCGCCGCGTTCGTCGTCCACGTCTGCCTCAGGCTCGGCCGGATGACCCGTGCCCTGCGCTCCCGCAGTCTGGCCGCGGAACTGCGCACCGACCTCGCCAACACCCGGCCCGAGCCCCCCGACCCCGACGGCCTGGTCGCGGTCGCTCCCGCCCCGCCGACGATGACCCGGCGCGGCGCGCTCGCCATGGTGGGAGGCGGATCACTGCTCCTGCTGGTGGCCACCGCGGGACAGAGCATCGGCGGCTGGCTGCGCGGCACCGCCCTGCTCGCTCCGCACAACCGGACTCCGGGCGGCCGCCCGACCGACTTCCAGATCAACAAGACGGCCGCTTCCGTCGGCATCATCCCCGCGCACGTCGGCCCCGGCTGGCGGTTGGAGATCCACGGCCCCGGCCCGACGCACGTCCTCACCCGCGCGCAGCTCCTCGCGATGCCCCAGCACGCCGCCGCACTGCCGATCGCCTGCGTGGAGGGGTGGTCCACGGCCGACCAGCACTGGAGCGGCCTCCGGCTGGCCGACCTCGCCGCCCTGGCGGGCCTCCCCGACGCCGGAAGCGTCCTGGTGGAGTCCGTCCAACCCCCCGGCCCCTACAGCTCGGTGGTGCTACGGGGCAACCAGATCCACGACCCGCGCTCGCTGCTCGCCCTGCGCGTCAACGGCGCCGACCTCTCACTCGACCACGGCTACCCGGCCCGCGTCATCGTCCCGGCCAACCCCGGCGTGAACAACACCAAGTGGGTGCACCGGCTCACCTTCAGGACCTGACCATGGCGCGCTTCGTCCGCTGGTACGGCTCCAGCCCCCTCCATCTCCTCGTCCTGATCGCCTCGTTCGCCCTCACCGGCTACGCCCTGGTGCGCCTGTTCGCCGTCCGCCCCCTTGAGGTCGCGATCTGGTTCGTGGGCGCGGCGATCCTGCACGACCTGATCCTGCTGCCCCTGTACTCGCTCGCCGACCTGTCGGCCCACGCCGTCCTGCAGCATCGCGCCCCCCGCATGCCGCACCCGCCGTGGATCAACTACCTGCGCGTGCCCGCCTTTCTCTCCGGTGTGCTGCTGCTCGTCTGGTTCCCCCTCATCTTCGCCTTGTCGACCCCGTACCCGGGTGCCACCCGGTTGTCCATGGACGTCTACCTCGGCCGGTGGCTGGCCGTCACCGCTGTGCTCTTCGCCGCCTCCGCCGTGGCCTTCGCCCTCAAGCTCCGCCGGGTCCGGCGGGCCGCCCGCGCCGACGAGGAACGACCTGCACCGGGTCACGACGCCGCGTCATGACGACCGACGGGCACGGCTCGCCCCGCGCCGGGGGAGACTTCTACGCGCTCGCCCCGCGGGCCGGCCACGGGCCGGTGTACCTGCGGCTGGCGGACGGGCGCCGGATCCGGATGCCGGTGCACTGCTGGTACGGGCAGCCCGCCCTGGCCGACGAATCCGTACTGGCGCGCTGTGTGGGCCCCGTTCTGGACGTCGGTAGCGGGCCGGGTCGGCTGTGCGGAGCGCTCCTGGGCCGCGGAGTCTTCGCGCTCGGCGTCGACGTGGCTCCCCACGCGGTGGCCCATACCCTCGCTCGCGGCGGCATCGCCCTGTGCAGATCGGTGTTCGACCGGCTGCCGGCCGAGGGCGGCTGGCAGACCGTCCTGCTCATCGACGGCAACATCGGCATCGGGGGCGACCCGCGCGCCCTGTTGGGCCGCTGTCTCCAGCTCACCGCCCCGACGGCGCTGCTCCTCGTCGAGGTCGACCCCGACGACGTCGAGGAGCGCTGCACCGCCCGGTTCGAAGACCTCCACGGCCACGAGAGCCCGCCGTTTCCCTGGGCGCGTCTGGGAGCACCGGCGCTCCACAGGGTCGCCGAGGACCTTGCCCTCAGCGTCACCGACCAGTGGACGTACGGCCTCCGGCGCTTCCTCGCCCTCGGCCGTCGGAACTCCGCCTCGGGACCTCGCTGATGACGCGGGGCCGCCTCGTCACGCTGCAGTGGGGAGACACCGAGTACGCCGGCCGGACGCCGAACGCGGGGCACGGCGCAGGCGACGGCTCACGTCGTCCCGGCCGGGCCGCGTCCGACCCGACGTGGACGGGCGGGCACGCATGAGTACGCGGCCGATCGGTGACCACGCCCTGCTGTCCGACTGCCGCTCGGCCGCGCTGGTGACCTCCGACGGCTCGGTGGACTGGCTGTGCATGCCCCGGTTCGACAGCCCGGCGGTGTTCGCCCGGCTCCTGGACGAGGACGCCGGCCACTGGTCCGTCCGCCCTGTCACCGGTCCGGTCGACATCAGCCGCCGTTACGTCGAGGACACCCTCGTTCTGGAGACGGTCTTCCGCACGACCGGGGGCACGGCGGTCCTGCGGGATGCCCTCGCCCTGGGACGGCGCGAACGTGGGCACGCGCTGGGCACCGCTTCCCCGGGAACGCTGCTGCGGCAGATCACCTGCACCGAAGGGCGGGTGGACATCGAGATCGCCTACGCGCCGCGCCCGGAGTTCGGACTCGTCCACCCACTCTTGTCGGCCGTGCGCGGCGGGCTCGCGGCCTACGGGGGCGCCCATGTCGTACTGCTGTCCAGTCCCGTCGACCTGCGGGTGAGCGGTTCCACGGCGCACGGCCGGATCCCGCTCTCGGCGGGGCAGCGCCTCGGGTTCGCCCTGCACGTCGTGCCGGCGTGGGAACGGGAGTCGGTGGGCTGGCGGGCAGGGCGGATCCGGCGCCGCATGTCCGACACCGTCACGGGCTGGCGCTCCTGGTCGAAGCTCCATCGCGGCTACGTCGGCCCCTGGCAGGACGAGGTGGCGCACAGCGGACGCGTGCTGCGAGCGCTGACCTTCGCCCCCACCGGGGCGATCGTCGCCGCGGCCACCACCTCCCTGCCCGAGAAGACGGGCGGGATGCGGAACTGGGACTACCGCTACACCTGGATCCGCGACGCGAGCTTCACCCTGCAAGCGCTGGCCACGGCCGCCTGCGAGAAGGAGAAGAACCGGTTCTTCGGCTTCCTCGCCCGGGCCGCCGCGACCCAACTCGACCGCGGCGCCGACCTGCAGATCATGTACGGCATCGGCGGAGAACGTGATCTGAGCGAGCGGCTCGTGCCCCACCTGACCGGCTGGCGCAACAGCGGCCCCGTTCGGATCGGCAACGACGCCTGGCGCCAACGCCAACTCGACGTCTACGGCGAAATCCTCGACGCCGCCCACGAGTGCCTCCCGCCCGGCGAGCGTCTGGACCCGCCCACCCGCGCCTTCCTGGTCCAGGTGGCCGACACGGCCGCCCGTCGCTGGGCCGAGCGCGACCAGGGCATCTGGGAGAGGCGCGGACCGAGCAGACACTTCCTGCACTCGAAGCTGATGTGCTGGGTCGCCCTGGACCGCGCCATCACCATGGCCCCCGCCCTCCAGGCCCACGAACGCGTACCCCACTGGCGCCACGAGCGGGACAACATCCGGCAAGCCATCGAAGAGCGCGGCTGGAGCACCCGTGCGGGCGCCTTCACCCAGGCGTTCGGCAGTGACGAACTGGACGCCTCGGTGCTGATGCTGCCCATCGTCGGCTTCCTGCCTCCGCAGGACCCCCGCGTCCAGTCCACCGTGCTCGCCGTCGCCACCCAACTCACCGACCGCAACGGCCTGGTCCGCCGCTACCTCGGCGACGAGATCGAGGAGGCGGAAGGAACCTTCCTGCTCTGCACCTTCTGGTTCGCCCATGCCCTCGCCCTGACCGGTCATGTCGTCCGTGCCCGGCAGGTGTTCCAGTCCGCTCTCGCACACGCCAACGACGTCGGCCTGCTCGCCGAGGAGACCGACCCCACCACCGGAGAAGCACTCGGCAACTACCCCCAGGCCTTCAGCCACATCGGACTCATCAACGCCGCCCGCGCCATCCGCGACGCCGAGCAGCAGCCCCCCTCGCAAGGCATCGACGACCGTTCCCTGACCGGAACCGGGGACTGACGCTCGTACGCCACAGGCGGCGGACCAGCGTGGATGACGCGTCTTCCGCACCCGCCTCTCTACAGTGGGCGGCATGCGAGGACACCCGACCCTGGTAACCGTCGCGGCCACGGCGGCACTGCTGGCGTGCGCTTCCTGCTCCGGCACGTCGGAACCGGCCCCCGGCGCGCACCAGTCCTCCGCGGCCACCACACCCACCACCACTGCGCCCGCCGGGCCCCTCACCCTCACCCGGGGACCGGGATTCGACCGCACCGGAGCGTTCACCCCGCTCATGACCTGCGACGATCCGGGGGATCACTCGCCGGGTCTGAACTTCGCCAACGTGCCGCCCGGAACCCGGGAACTCGCCCTGACCATGGTCGACCTCGATGTCCACAAGATCCACTGGCTCCAGCTCGGAATCCGCCCGAGTGCCCACGGAATCACGGCCCACCAGCTTCTCCCAGGCGCCCGAGAGGCACTCAACGACTTCGGTGAGGCCACCTACGACGGACCGTGCCCGCCCCACGGCAGCACCCACCGGTACCAACTGACGCTGTATGCGCTCCACGCACCGATGCCCGCCTCCTTCGACGGCAGCACGCCGCCCGCCAAGACCCTGGAGGAGATCAAGCGCCGCGCCTTCGCCTCGGCGGTGCTGGTGGCCCCCTACACACGCCGCTGACGCAAGCTCCAGCCCGTTTCCCATTCACTGGGCAAAGTCACGCCATGCTCGGCATCGCCCGCCTGCACAACCTCGCCCTTGCCCGCACCGGCCAGGAGCAGACGAGACATGCCTGATCAGCCGGGCTTCGTCAGCCCGCCCAGGGGAGTGCGGCGCGGCGATACCTTTCGATGGCTGATCCGCCAGCCGTCAGCGGTGCGCACGACGGTGTCGTCGTAGGAGACGGAACCGCAGGAGCCGTCCGCCTTGATGCCCAGACCCTTGGATCGGACCTGCACCCGGCCGTCTGCCGACGCCGTGACGACGACGTTGGTGACGTGATGCGCGACCGGGTTACCGGATCCCAGCGTCCATGCCGCTTCTCGGACGGCCGTCACCCCGTACAGCGGCTCCTGACCGAAGTCGGTGAGGTCGTAGACGACATCGGAGGTGAACAACTCCTCCAACCGGTCAAGGCTTCCGTCGTCAACAAGGTGACCATGCAACGAGACCAGTTCGGTGATGGCCAAGCGATCTTCAAGAGCGAGTGACACGCGCGTCCTCTCCGGCCAGGCACGGAAAGGCCAGGCCGAGCATCGATCCGTCGTCAGCACGGCACCGCACCGCTGAACACCGCAACGAGTTCGAGTGCGTATGGCGAGAGACGGGCCGTGCACTCGCGATAGTCCCCTACCGCCGTTCGACCTGCCACCGACTTGTGCAGCCACGCCCTGCCACCGTCAGCCGGAGCACGTCTTACGGGACGGTCCTCAGGGGTCCTGGCGCAACGCCTGTGACGACGACCTACGGTCGGCCTTTCCAATCGCGCACGGCCCCGGCGACACGTACAGGCCGAACCTCAGCATTCGCGTCCTCATGACGGGCGCGAACCTACTGGTCAACAGCCTTCGGCGGCAACGCTTTCAGCCTTCCAAGGCACAGGGGCTCAGCGCGCCGCGGTGGGAGGGGGCAGGCGCAGGCCCGCCAGGTCCGGGGGGACGCAGGAGTCGGGGCGGAAGAACGGGGCGGACTCTCCGTCGGTCGCGGTGGCGGGTGCGTCGGTGAGCCGGAAGCGTTCCCGCAGACGTCCGTAGAAGTCGGTGGGCTGGAGGCGGACGAGCCGCACGCGTTGCGGGGCGCGGTAGACGCCGATCCAGTCGCCCGGGTCGAGGACGCCCCGGAGTTGGCCGTCGATGCTGACCGCGGCGCGGCCGGAGTGCGGCAGGATGCGCAGCGCGACCGGTTCGTCGGGGGCTGCGACGACGGTGCGGTTGAAGGTCATGTGGGCGGCGATCGGGGTGAAGACGACCGCGTCCATGTGCGGGGAGAGCACGGGGCCGCCGGCGGCGAAGCTGTAGGCGGTCGAGCCGGTGGGCGTGGCGACCACGAGGCCGTCGGCGGAGTAGGCGGCCAGCAGCCTGCCGGAGATGTAGACGCCGACGCCGACCTGGTGGTCCCGGGCGAGCTTCTCCACCACCACGTCGTTCAGGGCGTTGACGTCCAACGGCAGACCCCAGCCGTCGCCCGCGGTGCTCTCCGGCCGCGTCTGCGGTGGCGGCAGGGCCGGGCCTCGTCCGTAGCAGAAGGAGGACTCCAGTTCGGCGGGCACCTCCGGGAGGCGGGAGGCGCGCACGGTCAGCGTCATGCGCTCCTCGACCGGGGCGTGGCCGGCGTGGACGGCATCGAGGGCGGTGGCGATATCGGCGGCCGGCACTTCGGTGAGGAATCCGACCTTGCCCAGGTCGACGCCGAGCACGGTGGCGCCGGTCTTCACGGCGATCCGGGCGCCGCGCAGGAAGGTCCCGTCCCCGCCCAGGGTGACGACCAGGTCGGGGTCGCCGGCCGCACGGGCCTCCTCGCGCGCGGAGCGGCGGTGTTGGTCCGCCGACCAGACGTCGATCTCGGTGCAGGGGACCTCGTGCGCCGCGCACCAGGCGTGCACGACGCCGGCTGCTTCCCGGGCGGCGTCCCGGCCCTGGTGGGCGACCAGTCCGACGCGGTGTACGGGCATGGCGGACCTCGTCTGGTTTCCTCGTTCCACGGCTCTGCCCGCCGGGGTGCGGGGACTGCCTGTTCTCACCCGGTCAATCCTGCGGCCTCGGCGTGCGATCGGCCCACCGACATGCCGCTTGCTCCCGGCGCGGCGGCAGTCCCACCCCGTTGACAAGCGGGCCCAGTCACCCAACCTCACCGAGCGGAACCACGAGCACGTGCGCCGCCCGGACGCGCCGGGCACGAGTCACCGGCAGTCGGTCCGCCCGGTTGCCCCCTCGCTCGCGACTGCGGCCCGGATGGCTCATCACGGCATGACGACACGCCAAGACGTGTCTGAGCATGACGGCATGACGGCACGCCAGGAAGTCAGCCGGTCGGTGACGGACACCGACGGCCGCGTCATGGGCTCCGCCCCTGCCTGGCGGGCCGTGTGCGCTTTCCGGCGGCCGGCTTCCTGCTCCGGCGTCGGCTCGTACTCAGCCCGACCGGGTTGCGGCCCGGCGGCCGGCCGTGCGGGCGGTGTCCGGCCGTGCGGACGGTGGCTCATACGTCCGCCGCCGCGCCAGGAACTCCTCCCCCGACTGTCGGTGCTGCGCGTGGAGGAACGCGCCCCGCCGCTGAGGCCCAGGCAGTCCAGGCAGCGCCCCCTCGCCGACCACCCAGCACACCGACACGATCGCCACGAGGTGCTTTCCCATGCCCACACACTCCAGACGCGCCCTGCTCGGCGCGGGTATCGCCGCCGCCGGCAGCGGGCTGCTGGCCACCGGGGCCGCCGCCCTGGACACCAAGAGCGGCAGGCATCGTTTCCGCGGCGCTCCGCACCCCCTTGACTCGCACGACGGCCCCGGCTCGCCGGGACCCCACGGCCACGACACCGCGTCCCACTACGTCTCTCCGCACGGCCCTGAGGTCATCAAGACGGAGCGGCACCGGGGGTCGGGCCCCGTACGCCGCTTCAAGATGACCGCCAGCGCGGCCAAGTTCGACATCGGCGGCCGGATCGTCAGCACCTGGGCCTACGGCGACCGGCTGCCCGGCAGGGAGATCCGGGTCGACGCGGGTGACAAGGTCGCCGTGAGCTTCCACAACCGTCTCCCGCACTCCACCACCATCCACTGGCACGGGGTGCAGATCCGCAACGACATGGACGGTTCGCCCGACATCACCCAGCGCAGCGTGAAGGCCGGCCGCTCCTTCGACTACACCTTCGCGGTCACCAGGCCCGGCACGCACTGGCTGCATCCGCACGTCGGCGTGCAGCTCGACCGCGGGCTGTACGCGCCGTTGATCATCGAGGACCCCCGCGAGCCCCTCGCGTACGACCACGAGTGGGTCGTCATGATCGATGACTGGCTCGACGGGGTCGACGGAATGACTCCGGACGCGATGCTGGCCGAGCTGAACAAGAACAAGCCCGGTGGGGCCAGCGGCCACGGCGGCATGCAAGGGCACAGCGGCCGGTCGGCGGCGGCCGCCGCGTCCCGGTGGCACAGGCGTGCCAGGCACCTGCTGTCCGACGACCCCTCAGACAGCATCGACCATCCGTTCCACCTGATCAACGGCCGGGCGGCCAGGGACCGGGAGACCTTCCGCGCCAAACCCGGCGACCGCATCCGGATCCGCCTCATCAACGCGGCCGCCGCCACCGCCTACCGCGTCGCGCTCGGCGGTCACAACATGACCGTGACGCACACCGACGGCTACCCGGTGAAGCACAAGACGACCGACAGCCTGCTCATCGCGATGGGCGAGCGCTTCGACGTACTGGTCACGGCGAAGGACGGCGTCTTCCCGCTCACCGCGCTCTCCGCGGGCAGCAAGAACCAGACCGCGCAGGCCCTCCTGCGCACCGGTGACGGCGACGCACCCAACGAGAAGATCCGCCCGACGGAACTCAGGAGCGGTGGGTTGAGCGCGGACAAGTTCAAGGCCGCGGCATCGGTCCGGCTCTCGGACCGCGAGCCGGACCGCACCATCAAGATGGACCTCACCGGCACCATGGAGGACTGGGACTGGGCGATCAACGGACGGCCGTACACGGACACCCAGCGGTATGCCGTGCACCACGGGGAGCGGGTCCGGGTCACCTTCCACAACAAGACCAAAATGTGGCACCCGATGCACCTGCACGGTCACACCTTCGCGCTGCCCAACGGCGGCCCCCGCAAGGACACCACCATCGTCCTGCCGGACAAGAAGGTCTCCGTGGACTTCGACGCCGACAACCCCGGCCTGTGGATGCTGCACTGCCACAACATCTACCACTCGGAGTCGGGGATGATGACCGTCATGGGCTACAAGACGAAGCGGTGACCCTGCCGCTCCCGGCCGACTGGCTTCCGCGCGCCCAGCCCCCGCTACGCACGCGATCCCCGTAGCCACCCGGCCGTTCCGGATGCGCCGCGGCCGTCTGCCGCCGCCGGCGCTCCATCCGCCGCACCACTCATCACCACTCATCACCACGCACTACGACCGCTGGCCGGGCCTCCCCGAGGAGCCCGGCCAGCGGCCTTTCGTTGCGGCTGTGGGTCGAGCGGACTCCCGCAGCCCGGCCCCGATGAGGCCAACGGTGTCCCGGCCCGGACTGTGGTGCGGACGCCGGGTTCCCGTGTTACTCCCCGTCGCCGCCGCCTACCGCGCGGATCGGACCTTCCCCGCCTTCCCGGCCTTCCGCGCCGCCCTTGGCTTCCTTGCCTCCGTTGCCTTCCCTGCCCTCCGAGCCCTTGCCCTTGTCCTCGTCGTCTCCCCGGCCTTCTCTACCCTCCGAGCCCCTGCCCCGGTCCTCGTCGGCTGCCTTGAAGACGAAGGTGTTGTCGCAGCCCATGGACGAGCCCATCCGCGTGCTCTGCGCGCCCGGGGAGCCCTCGCCGCCGAGCGCGTTGCCCAGCACGCCGTTGAGGATGCCGACCTCGCCGAGGACGTCGACGTTCGCGTCGTGCGACCGGCACTGGGAGCCCTGCCTGACGTCGAACCCGTTCTCGCCCCGCCCGCCGTCTGCGTAGGCGGCGCCGGCGCCGAGGAAGGCGAAACCGCCGAGGGCGACGGACACGACGAGGGTCTTCTGAAGCTTGTGCATTTCATCTCCGGTGGCCGAACGGATGCAATCCGTGATATAGCGACTTCGTACAGTTACGAGAGGCTAATACGAAATACACCGCAAGCAGTTGACGACGCGCCGGATCCATCGCCGTCGCAATCGACCGGCCGCCCCGACCACGACCGGCGCAGACACCCCACCCCAACGGCCTACCTGGCGCCAACGAGAGCCTCAGCTGCGGATACGGGACGGCGAACTCCCATCCCGCGGCCCCCTGCCGTCACCCACCCCACCCGACAGGGAACGCGCGTCTACGTGACTGTGGCGGTCGCTACGGGCCGCTCCGGGCCTCGGTCAGATCTTGAACCGCTGATTGGGCTGCCGGTTGCAGGTGTACTGCACGATCGCCGCCCGGTTCGCCGTGCTGCGGCCCTGCACGTCGAAGCACTTGCCGGCGAAGGTCTGGAACTCGTACCAGTCTCCGCCGCGGGAGACGATTTTGAACTGCTGATTGGCCCGGTGGGTGCAGGTGTACTCGATGATCGCCGCACCGTTCGCCCTGCTGCCCGCGTTCACGTCGAAGCACTTCTGGGCGAACGTGACGATCTCCCACTTGCCGCGCTTCCCGACCACCGGCACGAGCTTGAAGTTCTGGTTGTAATCGCCGTTACAGGCCCACTGGATGACCCTCGTGCCATTCGCATCGCTGCGCCGTTGCACATCGAGGCACTTCCCGGCGAACGTCATGACGCGGGCCTCCGCGGGCAGTTGCGCGGCCGAAGGCGCGGCGGCGGAGGCGGCGGTCGACGGAGTCAGGGCGGCCGCCACGCCCAGGACGGTCAGGGCACGCCAGATCTTCGCGGTAGAACGCATGAGCACCTCGTTCGTGGTGGTCTCGGTCTGCCTGTCCGCTCCAGCGTGGTCCCGTCCTCACACCCGGGCTAGGTAAAGGTCCCACAATTCACTATTTAGGGGTATCCGACAGTCTCAAAACCACCAGTTCTCTTCCCGGTTGGCCGCCGGTCGCGTAGCCGGTGACCTGAGGGTCGCGCTCCGGGCCGGCGCCCGTTTCCGCTTGTTGTTGCACTTCTCCGCGACGCGATGCGCGGCTCGCTCGCCTGCGCCTGGCCCCAACTCCCAGGTGTGATCGGGGTTGGGCGCCAGGCCCCTCTCGTGCTGGCGGCTTCGTCTCAGACCATGGGGATCAAAACCGCCGGGAGTTCGCCGGCCTCCACGGTGGCCTGGTCGATCGACAGCCCGCAGTAGGCGCCGACCGCGCGGAACACCGCCGCAGGGAGCCGCTCCCTGCGCTCCTCGTGCTCCGCCTCCGCCACGGCGCCGTCCGGCCTGGGGCCGATCAACGCGCCCGCTTCACGCAGTGCGGCATCCAGGGCGGACCCCTCGCCGGTGTCCTCCCCGAACTCGGCACGGAAGACACGTTCGTCGCCAGGCACATGGAGGGTCACGCACGGAGGACTCCACCAGTTCATCGTCACGCAGACGAATTCCTCGCCCGGCCCCGGCCACATCGACTTGACCTCGTGGATACCGGTCGACCACGTCGACATCCCCCAGTCCTCCAGCACGTACACCCACTCGCCGCACGTCCCGTACATCGCGTAGTTGGCGCGGGCCGGACGTCCGTCCCCCGACGCGACGAGTTCCCGGTACGGGATCCGTTCGGCCAACTCGTCCAGGTCCGCGCCCAGGTTGATCAGGAATTCGTCCTTCTCCATGCCTCGGACGCAGGTCAGCGAGATCCCGCCACGCATTCCCGGCACGCTGCCGTCCCTGTCCGCGGTGCTGTACTGACCTATCCAGGCGAGCCCGGTCCGATCACTCACGATGGTGTCTCCTTCGGCAACGGTGACGAGCGTGCCGGTGGAACGTACCGTGCCGACGGGGCCCGCCCGTTGCGAGCGCGGCTCCCCTCGGCTCGGCCCGGGACAGGCGGGATCGAGCGGGAGCGCGACGGTCGGCGAACGTGGCACACTCACGTTCGGATGTGCCGTACAGCACATGCATCGTGCACTGCTGGGGGGATGAGTGAGACGGTCCGCGGTAATGACGGTCGCTTGCGCGATGGCGGTGCTGACGACGGCCAGCTGCACCGCGGCTGACACGTCCGTCCCGGGGGCCGAGCCCGCGACGCGTTCCAGTGCCGTGTCACCGACTCCGCACCCGGGCAAGTCGCGGGCGGACGTCACCGCTGACCTGCGCGCCGCCGGCGACGGACTCGGCACCTACAAGGACATGAACTCCCACCACACGCCGGGTTCCTGCATGGTGAGCGCCTGGCGTCTGTCGCGCCAGGTGCCCACGACGGAGCAGGCAGAGCCGGCTGCCGAACGGCTCCAACGACGCGGTTGGAAGCTCGACAAGAAGAAGGGCGAGTCCGCCTCGCTGACGTCGGGTGATTGGATCGCCGCCCTCGCGCCTGGGCCGATCCCCGAGGAATTCCGGGCGGAGTTGGCTCCGCACGAGGGGGTGCTCATCTTCACGGCGATGGGTAAGTGCGTGCGTCGCCCGTGACCGTCCCGCCTCGGGCGACGCCTGTGGCGACGGCGTGTGGTCAGTCGCCGGTGCCGTCGCCGACGACGAGGGCGAGGTGAGCCATGAAGTGGGTGTCGGTGGGGCCGTGCCAGTGTGCTTCGCCGGCCGGGCACTTGATGGTTTCGCCGGCGCTGGCGCGCACGACCCGCAGCAGGCGGGACTGCCTGCCTTCGGGGGCAGCCGGCGCGTGCCGGGCCTGCGCCGCGAGGAGGTCGCCCTGCTCGCGGGCGTCAGCATCGACTGCTACGTGCGCCTGGAACGCGCCCACCTGCACGACCTGGTCCGGTCCGCCGCGCCAGGCGTGCTCGGGGGCCGCCGCCCGACAGTGTGCTGCGCGTCCTGAACCCCATGAGCGATGGAGCTGCCCGCCCAACCCGGCCTGCCCCTCACCGCGTACAGCGCCCCGCCCACACCCCCGACCACGACAAGCTGCAGCTCCTGGCGGCCCGGGCCGGCAGCGGTGACGTCACGCCAGGCAGCTGCAGCTGAGATCCGACGGTGTCGGGCCCCGCTTCACACGTATTCCGCGCCGCTCGGTGACAGCCGCTGCGTGATGCGGTCGAACAGCACCGTCAGCGGCTCGCCGACCTCGCGGCCGAACTCGGTCAGTCCGTAGGTGACCTGGGGCGGCGTCGTCGGCTCGACCTCCCGCCAGACCAGGCCGTCCCGGACCAGCGCGCGCAGGGTCTGGGCGAGCATCTTCTCGCTGACGCCCTGGATGCTCTTGCGTAGCTCGTAGAAGCGGAGGTCATTGCTCCGCAAGGAGATCAGCACCCAGATGCCCCACCTGCTGGTCACGTGATCGACCACATCGCGCGCGGGGCAGTCCGTGTGAAACACGTCATACCGCTCGCCCGCCTCAACTCGCCTACGCTGCACGCCTTCCACCATGCCATGACCTTACCTAAAGGTACGTCCTTACCAATAGTTAGCTTGCGGTCCTAGCGTGCAGCCCACAGAGAACAACCGACGAGGAGCTGAACATGATCGTGGTAACCGGGGCTACCGGAAACATCGGACGGCCGTTGACGCAGGCGCTGGCCGAAGCGGGCGAGCAGGTGACGGCGGTGTCACGGCACGCGGCGGCGGTGCCGGACGGCGTGCGCCACGTGGTGGCCGACCTGGCCGATCCGGCCGGGCTCAAGCCCACGTTGGCCGGTGCGAAGTCGCTGTTCCTGCTGCTCTCGGGCGACCTGCACGCCACGGGCGCCCACCCTGCCGACCTCATCGACGCCGCCGCGGCCAGCGGGGTCCGCCGGGTCGTCCTGCTCTCCACGCTCGGCGTGGTGACCAGGCCCTTCGGCACCACACGGACCGCGATGCGCGCGCTGGAGGACACCCTGCGGGCGTCCGGCCTGGAGTGGGCCATCCTGCGGCCGGGCGGCTTCGCCTCCAACGCCCTGTGGTGGGCCGAGTCCGTCCGCGCGCAGCAGCTCGTCGCCGCGCCGTTCGGCGACATCGGGGTGCCGATCATCGACCCGGCGGACATCGCCGCGGTCGCCGCGGCCTGCCTGTTGGAGGACCGGCACACCGGCAGCGCGTACGAGCTGACCGGCCCGGAGGTGATCACTCCGCGCCAGCAGGCGGCGGCCCTCGCCACCGCGCTGGGCTCGCCGGTGAGGTTCCACGAACTCACCCGCGAGGAGGCCAAGGCCGGCATGACCCAGAACATGCCGGCGGAACTCGCCGACGACACACTGGACATCCTCGGTTCCCCGAGCCCGGCCGAGCTGCGCGTCAGCCCGCACGTCCAGCAGGTCCTGGGCCGCGCCCCGCGCTCCTTCGCCGACTGGGCCGACCGCAACGTCGCCGCGTTCCGCTGAGGTTGGAAGACGGCCCGGGGACGCGGGAGAAGGGAGGTGGAGCGGGACGGTGAGCGTGGCGGGTCACCGGCCGCGCTCACCGCCCCGGGCCGGCCGGCACCGGCGGTGCCATGATGACCGCCATCGGTGCCTTCCTGCTGGTGGAACGCCCGGCCGGCCGAAGAACCCGTCCCGCTCCACCCAACCCGGACCCGAAGGAGAGCACACCCGTGGAAGACCGGACGCAGCAGGAACAGGCGAGCCCCGCAGTGCAGAAGCGCGTCCGGGACAGCTTCGACCAGCAGGGCCTGATGTCCCATCTCGGCGCGCGCCTCGCTCACATCGGCCCCGGCCACGTGCGCATCGTGCTCCCGGCGCGCCCTGAGGTGTCCCAGCAGCACGGCTACGTCCACGCCGGGGCCACCAGCGCCATCGCGGACAGCGCCGGCGGCTACGCCGCGCTCACCCTGTTCGACGGGGACTTCGAGGTCCTCACCGTCGAGTACAAGATCAACCTCCTGGCGCCCGCCGCCGGCGACCACCTCGAAGCGGTCGGCACCGTCCTCAAGCCCGGACGCACCCTGACCGTCTGCCAACTGGAGGTCCACGGCGTCCAGGCCGACGGCGGCCGGAAGCTCGTCGCCAGCGGTCAGCAGACCCTGATCCGCGTGAACAGGCCCGCCTCATGAGCCGCCGGGCGCCGTGAGGTTCTCGTGCTCGGTCGGGGAGGGGGAGCCGGGCGACGCCTGCTCACGGGAGTCAGGCCGGGTCCTTGCGCCGGACCGTGGCGGCCGGGTCCTCGGACAGGTCCCGGCCGCGGGTTTCGGCGGTGCGCCAGATGGCGAGTGCGGTGATCAGTCCGCAGACCATGGCCAGGACGGCGAGGGGGGTGCTGGAGATGCTGCCCGAAGCCGAGAGCCGGCTGCTCGCGAAGAGCGGGGTGAAGCCACCGCCGATCAGGGCGGCCAGCTGGTAGCCCATGGAGGCACCGGTGTAGCGGACCTGGGTGCCGAACATCTCGGACAGCAGCGGGCCCAGCGGCGCGTACATCGCGTTCTGCACCACCTGTCCGAGCACCATCCCGAGGATCAGCAGGGGGACGGAGCCCGTGTTGATCAGCGCGTAGATCGGGAAGGCGAGCAGCACGATGCCCGCGGCGCCCCCCAGCGACACCGCCCGGCGTCCCAGGCGGTCCGACAGCGCGGAGAAGCACGGTATGGCCACCAGCCCGGTGAGCGCGGTGGCCGTGAGGCCGGACATCACGTCGGACGTGTCGTACCCGACGGACTTGGCGTAGGTGAGCATGAAGGTGCCGATCAGCGCCGTCAGGGCGAAGGGGCCGATGCCGACCGCGCAGGCGAGGAGCAGGACCCGCGGCGCGCGCAGCACCTGGGCCAGCGGAATGCGGCGTGGCGGCGCCGCGGCCTGCTCCTTCCGGGCCCGTGCCTGCTGTTGGAACAGCGGGCTCTCCGTGACGCTCATGCGCACGTACAGGCCGATGCCGAGGAGCAGCGCGCTGAACAGGAACGGGATGCGCCAGCCCCACGCGAGGAACCGGTCCTGGGGAAGGAGTGCGGTCACGCTGACCGCGAGGCTGGACAGGAGGAATCCGATCGGTGACCCCATCTGCATCACGCCGTTCCACAAGCCGCGGCGCCGTGCGTCGGCGTGCTCGACGACCATCAGCGTGGCGCCGCCCCACTCACCGCCGATGGCGATGCCCTGGACGATGCGGAACAGGATCAGCAGCACGGGCGCCGCGACGCCGATGGTCGCGTACGTGGGCAGCAGCCCGATCAGACAGCTCGCCACGCCCATGAGGAGCATCGTCACGACGAGCATGGTCTTGCGTCCGAGCCGGTCACCGAAGTGCCCGAAGACGACACCGCCGACGGGCCGCGCGACGTAGCCGGCGGCCAGTGTCCCGAACGCGGCGATCGTGCCGACCGTGGGGTTCGACTCGGGGAAGAACAACGGGCCGAAGACCAGGGCGGCCATCGTGCCGTAGAGCAGGAAGTCGTAGTACTCGATGACGGTGCCGAGCAGGCTCGACAGCGCCACCTTGCGCAGCAGCGCGGGATCCGGTGCCGTGGGTGGTCTCCCGGATCCTTCGGATCTTTCGGGGCTCTGCGGGGACGACGGGGAGGGTGCAGCGGGCATGCCTGACTCCCTTGCGCGTGCGGGATGTTGCGGGTGGGTGAGCGGTGAGTGGTTGCCGTGGTGTGCAGGGCGCGTCCTCCCGGGTGGTTCCGGGAGGACGACCGTCACGTGGGCGGGACCGGGCTCGGGCTTCCTGGGACCGGCAACGGCGCGCCGGCTTCAGCCCTTGCTCGCGAGACCGAACGCCTGTCGTGCGATGAGTGAGCGCATCACTTCGGAGGTTCCGCCGCCGACGGTTTCCAGGATCGCCTGCCGCCACATGAACTCGACGTCACTGTCCTTGATCAGCGCCTCGCCCGATCCGAACTCCATCGCCGCACGCGCGATCTCCTGGGCGAGCAGGGTGCCGGCGAGCTTGTGGTACGCCGCCGGGACCGCCGAGGGCTGACCGTTGATGATCTCGTCGAGCAGTGCCAGCGCCAGCGCCTCGACCTCCGCCACCTGCACGGCGAGGCCGGTCAGCCGTCGGCGGACGACGGGATCGCGGCCGAGGCCCGACGCCTCCACCCAGGCGACGAGATCCTGGAGGTCCCGGCGCAGCCGCTTCGGCGGGAACTGGACGTGCCGTTCGACGGCGAGCGCGGAGCCGACCACCTGCCATCCGTCGTTCTCGTCGCCGACCCGGTTCTCGACCGGCACCCGCACCCCGTCGAACCGGACCTCGTTGAGGCGACCGCCGTCGTGGGTCGGGATCGGGGAGATCGAGACGCCGGGGTGGTCCAGGGGAACGATAAGGACGCTGAGTCCGCGTGATCTGCTGTCCTGGGTTCCGGTCCGGCAGAGCAGCCAGATGTGGTCGGCCCAATGGGCGTTGGACGTCCAGCACTTGGCGCCGTTGATCTCGTAGGCGTCATGGACGAGGGTCGCCCGGGTGCGCACGGCCGCCAGATCGGAACCGGCGTCCGGCTCCGAATAGCCGAGCGCGAAGTTGGTCTCCCCACGCCGGAGTCCCGGGAGGAGGCGTGCGCACTGCTCGGCCGTGCCGTGGGTCATGAGCGCCTTGGCGACGAGGCCCGGGCCCATCGGTGGCCGGGCGACCCGCGCCCAGGCCATCTCGTCCCACAGGATGAACTCGTAGGCCGGCGACAGCCCGCTGCCGCCGAACTCCGCGGGCCAGGACAGAGACAGCCAACCGCGCTCCCCGAGCGCCCGGTAGACCCGCCGCACGCCCTCCCCCGTGCTCTCACCACGGTGGAAGTAGCCGTCCAGCCCCTGGTGGTCGGCCAGGAAGTCGAGCACCTCGGCGCGGAACGCCTCCTCCTCGGGGGTGAATCCCACGTCCATGTCAGTCGTCCTTGCCGGCCGCGGTGGTCCACTTCGGTTCGCGCCCCTCGCTGAAGGCCCGGGGACCTTCCTTCGCATCGGGGTGCGCCCAGTGCATGCGCAGGAGCGCCCAGCCGTACTCGCACGCCTGGGTGTACCCCATGTCCAGCGACCCCCAGATCGCCTGCTGCGAGAGCGAGACCGCGGCCGGCGAGTGCTTGGCGATGCATCGTGCCATGTCGTCGGCGGTTTCCATGAGGTCTTCGGGGGCGACCAGTTCGTCGACGAGTCCCAGCTGGTACGCGCGTGCCGCGGGCATCCGGTAGCCCTTGCCCATCAGGGTCATCCGCAGCGCGGAGCCCAGTGGCAGGCGCTTGGCCAGACCGATGTTCTCCATCGCGCCCACCAGGCCGACGTTGACGTGGGTGTCCATGAAACCGGCCCGTTCCGAGGCGACCACGATGTCGGCGTCGACCACGAAGTGCAGCCCGGCTCCGGCCGCCAGGCCGTTGGCCGCGCAGATGACCGGCTTCCACACCCGGTTCTGCCGCGGCGACCAGAAGACCTCGTCGGTCAGGGGCCCGGTGCCGGTGCTCATGCCGCCCCGGTCGGCCACGACGTTCACGTCCGCGCCCGTGCACAAGTGCCGGTCGCCGGCGCCGGTGATGACGGCCGCACGGATCCACGGGTCGTCGCGGACCTCGCTCCATAGGGCCTTGATCTGCGGCATCATCGTTCCGGTCAGGGAGTTTCCCTTGTGCGGTCGATTGAGCGTGATGTAGGCGACGTGTTCGCGCTTCTCGAAGAGCACCTCCGGCTCGTCGACGTCCGCCGCCCGCTGCTGGTCCTGCGTCATTCCCGACCACCCTCCGCATACATCGCCAGTACCTGTTCGCCTGTGTGATGCGCGTGCGACGGCACCATCGAGAGTTGCCTGATGCGCTGCGCGACGTGGCCGATCGGGCCCTCCACGGAGTAGCCGATGGCGCCGTGCGTCTGATGGGAGACGAAGGCTGCTTCCATGGCGGCGTTCGATGCGGACAGCCGCGCGGCGGACGCGAGGGCGGAGCCCTGGGGGTGCCGGTGGTCGATCGCCCGCGCGGCGACCTTGACGAGCTTCTCCGCGGCTTGCAGCCCGAGGCCGGCGTTCACCAGCGGATGTGCGACGGCTTGGAAGGTGCCGATGGCACGGCCGAACTGGACGCGGGTGCGCGCATGCTCGACCGCGGCGTCCAGTACGCGCCGGCCCGCGCCCCACAGGTACCCCGCCAGCATCATGTGGGCGAGGTCCGTTCCCTCCTGGACGTCTTCCAGTGGGAGGACGCGTTCCAGCGAGAGGCGTCCCCAGGGCTCGTTGCCCAGGGTCTCCAGCGGTTTCACCGCACCGGCGGGACGCGCGAGCCAGGCCCGTTCGCCGTCCGTCTCGATGAACACGTCCGCGAGGGGCGACCAGGGCATCAGCGGTGGGCTCCCCCACGACACCAGGCGCTCGCCGGAGACGACCGGGGGCGTGCACGCGGACGGCAGCGTGCGTGCCGCGAAGACGGTCGCCGCCAACGGGCCGGGGGCGAGGGCACGGCCCAGCTCCAGGGCGACGGCGGCGACCTCACCCGCCCCGCCCCCCTCACCGGGCACGGCCAACGCCAGCACGCCGAGTTCGGCCAGCCCGCGCCAGAAGGGCCGGGGAAACGCCTGCGAACCCGCGCGTTGGACGTCCTCGGTGCACTTGGCGGCGCAGTAGCGCCGGACGGACCCGGCGAGCGCTTCCTGATCCGGGGTGAACGCGACGGGTTCGCTCATGCCGCTGCGACTCCCCACCGCGAGGTCACCACGGCACGCCGATGGGCGCGCAGGCCACCGAGTTCGGCTCGCAGCGCCTGGAGGCGGAGCGTCCAGAGGTGGAGGTCGTGTTCCCGGGTCAGGCCGACCGCGCCCGTGATCTGGTGCGTCTCCCGCGTCAGCCGGTGCAGCGCGGCCATCGTGTGCGCGGCGGCGACCGCCGACGACTCCGCGGTGGCGCCCCGGAACGCCGCCTCGTAGGTGAGCCAGCGCGCCCCTTCGAGGAGCACGCTCGACTCGGCCAGGCGGTGCTGCAACGCCTGCAGCGAACCGAGGGCGCGCCCGAACACCGTGCGGTCCTTGGTGTACGCGACGGTGAGGTCGAACGCCCGCTGCATCATCCCGAGCGCCTCGGCGCACAGCCCGACGCGCCACCAATTCACCATGGTCCCCGCCGTCCCGGGAGCCAGCTCCTGTGCACGGCGCGGCACCACCCGGGCCAGCGGGTGGCCGTACGCCGACGGGACCGGCTCCGCGTCGTCCGGGCGCAGTTCGGCGGCGGTGCACCGGTCGGTGCCGGCGGTGAGGATCTGCCTGGCTTCGCCGCCGTACCGTACGGGGCCCGACCGCTCGTGGTCGGCCAGGACGACCGGCCCCTCGGGCACCGGCAGCCCGAGCGCGGGCAGCACGAGCAGATGCGGTGCCGGCGTGAGCGCGCCGAGTTCGGCACCGATCCGTTCGACCACCAGGGTGGCTTCGAGCGGACCGGCGCCGGCCGCGGCGAACACGTCGAGGAATCCCGCCGCGCGCAGCTCGGACTCCAGCTGGTGGTCGTACGCCCCGCGCGCGGCGAGCTCTCGGCAGCGCTGCGTGCCGGCGTGCCGGCTCAGCAGGGTGCCCAGGGCGTCCAGGAGGGCGCGTTGGGTGTCCGATGGTTCGAAATCCACGTCTATTCCTTCGGCAGCTTCAGGATCAGGCGGCTGATCAGGTTGAGCTGGACTTCGTAGCTCCCCGCGGCGATGCCGGCGCCCAGCGAGTTGCGGAACTGTGCGTCGCCGGGCGACTGCTCGACCAGGGCTTCGCTTCCCATGACGTCGAGCGCGAGGTCACCGACCGCCCGTTCGGCCTGGACCATCGCCGCGCGGGCCTGATAGGCCATCGGCGAGGGTTCCTTGGCCTTGGCCCGTTCGTCGATGACGCGGTAGACGAGGACCCGGGCGGCCTCGCAGAGCGCTCTCGCCTGGCCGAACTGCTCCTGGACGCCCGGGTCCGTGAGCAGGCCGGCGGCTCGGCACCAGTCGGCGAGTCCGTCGAGGACCAGGGCGGCACGGGCGTAGCGCGGGGCGCCGACCCGCTCGTAGGCGAGCGTCCGGCGGACGATGTCCCAGCCCTTGTTCTCCTCGCCGAGCAGGCAGCTCCCCGGCACCCTGACGTCGGTGAGGAACAGCTCGTTGAACGAGTGCTCGCCGACGAACCCCTCGATCCGCCTGACGTCGACGCCCGGCGTCCGCAGCGGCAGCAGGAAGACGGAGATTCCGTTCCGCCCGTCCGCCACGGAGCCGGTGCGCGCGAGGAGGAAGCAGTAGTCGGCCTCGTTCGCGTACGACGTCCAGATCTTCTGGCCGTTGAGGACGTAGTCCTCGCCCTCGCGGACCGCGCGGGTCCGCAGGGCCGCGAGGTCGGTGCCGGCCTCCGGCTCGGAGAAGCCCTGGCACCAGAAGACATCGCCCCGGGCGATGGGCGGCAGGAGCTCCCGCTTCTGTTCTTCCGTGCCGTACTTGATGAGGGCGGGACCGACCCAGTTCACGTTCATGTACTGCGGGCCGCGCGGCTCCCCCCGCTTCCACATCTCCTCGCCGAGCACGAAGTGCTGCCACGCCCCTTGGCCACCGCCGCCGTACTCCCGCGGCCAGTGCGGGGTGAGCCACCCCTTGGCTGCCAGGGTGCGCACGAAGTCCCTGGAGAAGTCGGTGTACACCGCGCTGCCGAGCCCGTGCTCGGAGCGACTCCACCCCTCGGCCAGTTCGCGGTCAAGAAAGCCGACGAGGTCGCTCCGAAACGCCGCGTCCGCCTCGCTCAAAGCGAACTCCATCAGTCCCTCCCCGTGGGGGTCGTGCGCCTCCCGCGCCACACCGTCAGGAGCGAACGCATCCCGTGGTGCCGCGTCGGTCGCCCCCATCGGAGGAGCGAGGCGCTCCCATAAAAGAGTACACTTTATTCGGTCGACGGCAAGACCCCTCACCTCCCGACAGAGAGCGGCACAGCGTCTACCCTCCCGCCCCGGCAGTCGGTAACGTCGCGGCAACAAGCAGGAGTTACGAGGAGAAGGCGCCGGAGCCGACCTGAGCCCGAAGGCGATCGCCACGCGCGTCAGGGTCGAGGTCCAGCACCAACTGACTGCCCGAGTGCGAGAAGATGCCACTCAATTGCCGTTTTGGCCGATAGCCTGAAGGGAACTCCTCGCGCTGACTGCGCCGGTTGACGACCAAGGGAGCACCTTCGTGGCTGACGTACTGACACTGCCGAACTGGCTGCGCACGCTCGGCACCGGCCCGCACGGCGCGCATCGTCGAGCGCTGCGCGACGACTGCGGCGAGGTGACCTTCGCGGAGCTGGTCGAGGCGATGGACGCCGTCGCCGTCGGGCTGCGGCGCGCCGGCCTGCACACCGGAGACCGCGTGGTGACCGCCATGGAGCCGTCGATACCGCACACCGTGGTCATCCTCGGCGCCCTGGCCGCCGGCCTGGTGGCCGCACCGCTCAACGACCGCCTGACCGGACCCGAAGCCCGCGCCTACCTCGCCACGCTCCGCCCGAGCGCCGTGATCGCGGACACCGCCCATGCCTCCCTCGCGCAGGAGACGGGCTGTCGGGTCATCGAACTGCCGGCCGCCGCCGACCACTTGCCCGTCGCGGACCGGACGGCCCCGCTGGCGAGCCGCGGCGGACCGCTCGCTCCCCCGGCGGAGGACTCCCCCGCCATCGTCTTCGCCACCGGCGGCACGACCGGAGTGCCGAAGGGCGTGTGCCACACCCATCGCAGCCTGTGGCTCTGGTTGAACACCTGCGCCCACGGGAATCCGCGCACGGTCACCGACGTCGAGCTGTTCTTCTCCCCGTTCTTCCACATCACGCTGGGCACCAACCTGTTGGCCCCGCTGTTCGCCGGTGGGGAGGTCTGGATCCAGCGGCGGTTCGACGCCGGCTCCGCGCTCGCGGCCATCGACCGCGGTGCCAGCCGCCTGATGGGTGCGCCCACGATGTTCACCGCGCTGCGCGGCCATCCCGCCTTCGCCACGACCCGCCGCGAGAACGTCCGGGCGATCCGCTTCGGGTCCGCGCCGTCCACCGACGGCTTCGTGCGCGGCCTGCTGCGCGACTTCCCCAACGCCCGGATCCGTGCGGGGTTCGGCGCCACCGAATTCGGCTCGGTCATGGGGTTCGACCACGAGGACCTCCTGGCCGACCGCTTCACCGGTGTGGGCCGGCCGCTCCCCGGTGCGATCGTCCGCATCCTCGACGAAGAGGGCCGCGACGTCCCCGCGGGTGTCGTCGGCGACCTCGTGGTCGCCTGCCCCTGGCAGGCCCAGGGGTACTACGGGCTGCCGGAGGAGACCGCGGAGACGTTCCGGGCCGACGGCGTGCACATCGGTGACCGTGCCGCACGGTCGGAGGACGGCTGGGTGTTCATCGTCGGCCGGACGAAGGAAGTCATCATCAGCGGTGGGGAGAACGTCTACCCGCGCGAGGTGGAGGAGGTGCTCCTGCGACACCCGGGGGTCGCCGACGCCGTGGTGTACGGCCTGCCTGACGAGCACTGGGGGGAGCGCGTCGAAGCCGGCATCGTGACCGTCCGGGGCACGACGGTCGACCTGGCTCAGCTGCGGGCCTTCTGCCGGGCGGACCTGGCCGGCTACAAGATCCCCAAGAGGCTGCGCCGGCTCGACGCGATCCCGCTCACCCCGAACAACAAGCCCGACCGCCGGAGGGTCCGCACGGAGGCCCTGGCAGAGGCCACGGGCACCGGCGCCGAGGCGTCGCGCGTCGCACCGGGCCCGCCCACCGAACCCCGGTGAACCGCCGCCTGGCGCGGCCGGTGACGGGTGCACCGTCACCGGCCGCGCAGGCAGGGGTGAGGATCCCTCAGGCGCCACCGCCGGGCTGCGGGAGCCCCGGCGCGAGGGCGCGGAACGAGTAGAGGTAGCCACCGTTGTCACCGCCGACGGTGACGTACGCCTCGGTCGTGCCCGGCTTGATGACCAGGTTGCTGACGAGGGGTTCCGGCTTGGGCTGCTGCGGTATCCGGATCGTGGCGATCAGGTCCCCGGTCTGGTTCCACACCAGGATCTTCCCGGAGCCGAGCACCACCTGGTACACGTTGCCGGCGGAGTCGACGGAGTTGGAGTCGAAGCCGCCGCGACCGGAGTTGGCGGTCATGCCCACGCTGCCCGTGGTGAAGCTCTTGCCATCGGGCGCCAGCGTGAAGAAGTTCTCCCGGCCGAGGTTGTACTCGCCCACCCACAAGCCGGAGAAGTCCGGCGTGAACGAGATGCCGTTGGGACTGGACAGGCCGTCCTGGAGGACGATCGGTTCGGCGCCGCGGGCGTCGAGGCGCACCACCCGGCCGTCCGGTTTCTTCAACGAGCCCTGGTAGTCGGTGAGGTACATGTCCCCCGCCTTGTTGAAGGCGATGTCGTCGGGCACCATCGCCCGGCCGTCCACCGGCCCCGAGAAGACGGTCGTGAAGCCGGTGCCGTCGGGGTCGAGCCGATCGATCTTCCCGTTGTCGTAGTCGGTGACGTACATCTTCCCGTCGGCCGGACTGAACTGCAGGGACGAGAAGCGGCTCGTGGCGTCGGTGTAGAGCGGCGTGACGGCCTTCGTCCGGGGGTCGAACCGGAGGATCTTGGGCTTTCCCGCCGGAGCGGTGAAGTCGACGAAGTACAGCTGGCCGTCGGGCCCGAAGGCAGGCCCCTCCAGCACGGTCGCGTGCCCGAACGCCGACGGCGGGTCCAGCCGTGCCACCTTGGCGACCTGCGTCGCCCGGATGACGCTCGGCGGCGCCTCCTGCCCCGCGTCGGAAGCCGGGACGCCGGCATCGGTCGCCCGTGCGGCGGGCGCGGCCACCGGGCCGCCGACGACCAGGGCCACCACCGCGGCGGCCGCGAGCGCGAGCCATTTCCTGCTCTTGATCATTTTTCTCCCGATCCACTGCTCTTGATCATGGTTCGTCCGGCCGATCGGTCGCGACGCGAGCGGACCGCTCCCGCAAGAGGTTCTTCTGGACCTTTCCCGTCGACGTCTTGGGCAGTTCGCCGAAGACCACGCGGCGGGGTGCCTTGAACCCCGCGATCCTGGCCCGCACGAAGGTGACCAGTTCCGCTTCGGTGACCGAGGCGTCGGCCCGGAGCATGACGTACGCGACCGGCACCTCACCCCATTTCGGATGCGGCGCACCGACGACCGCGGCCTCCAGCACCGCCGGGTGCTCCGCGAGCGCGCTCTCCACCTCGACGCAGGTGATGTTCTCCCCGCCGGAGATGATGACGTCCTTGGCCCTGTCGCGCAGTTCGACGTAGCCGTCCGGATGCATGACGCCCAAGTCGCCCGAGCGGAACCAGCCGTCGGTGGTCGCCGCGGCGGCGGTCGCCTCCGCGTCGCGGTAGTAGCCGAGCATCACGTCGTTGCCGCGCAGCACGATCTCGCCGAGCGTGCTGCCGTCCGCCGGCACGTCGGCGCCGTGCGGATCCACCACCCGCAGCGGTTCGGCGATGACGTTCGCGATGCCCTGTCGCGCCATCAGCGGTGCGCGCCGCGCGAGGGGCAGGTCCCGCCACTCGGGCTGCTCGTCGCACACGACGGCCGGGCCGAACGTCTCGGTGAGCCCGTAGAGATGACGGATCTCGATGCCGAGCGTGCTCATCCTGGCGAGCAGTGCCGGCCAGGGCGGCGCGCCCCCGACGAACGCCCGTACCGGGTGGGGCGCCGGTGCTGCCGCGGCGGGGTCGTCGGCCAGCATGGCCAGCACGGTGGGTGCGGCGCAGAAGTGGGTGACTCCGCTCTCGCGGATGGCCCGCCAGACGTCCGGCGGGTGCACCTTGCGCAGGCAGTGGTGCACCGCCCCGGCCGCGGTCACCGCCCAGGGGAAGCACCAGCCGTTGGTGTGGAACATCGGCAACGTCCACAGGAAGCGCGCCGAGGTGTCCAGTTGGGCGTGGTAGGCCATCGCCAGCGCCTGGAGATAGGCACCACGGTGGTGGTACATCACGCCCTTCGGCCGTCCGGTCGTGCCACTGGTGTAGTTGATCGAGAGCAGGGACCTCTCGTCGGTGACCGCCACCGCCCGCGGGGTGGCGCCCGCCAACAGGGACTCGTACGCGTCGTGCGGCCGCCCCGAGTCGATGACTGCGGGCCTGATCGCGCTGTGCTTGAGCGCCTCGGTCAGCACGTCGCGGCAGCTGGCGTCCACGATCACCACGGCGGGAGCGCTGTGGTCGAGGATGTAGGCGATCTCGGCGGGCGCCAGCCGGGTGTTGAGGGCCACGAGGACCGCACCGGCCAGGGGCACTCCGTAGTGCGCCTCCAGCAGCACGTGGGTGTTGGGGGCCAGCACCGCGACCCGGTCCCCCGGCCGCACTCCGTGCCCGTCCAGCACGCCGGCCAGCGCCTGCGCCCGGTGCCAGAGCTCGGCATAGGAGTACCGCAGGTCGCCGTCGACGACCGCGAGGCGGTCGGCGAACACCTTGGCGGCGCGCGCGGCGAACGCCACCGGAGTCAGTTCGGAGAAGACCATCCCGGGCATCTCGCGCCTCCTCGTCCGCTCAGGCCACGGCAATCGGCCGGAGCGGCGACCCGGTGCCGCCCCGAATGGTCAGCGGCAGGCCCACGAAGAGGAAGCTGGCCACCGCGTCGGCCGCCAGCTCCTCGCAGTCGACCCACTCCATGATGTGGATCCCCTGCTCATGGAGCAGGTACAGGTGCACCGGGAGTTGGTTGCCTGGCACCGTCGACGGCCTGACCTCGAAGGACATGGTGTCCGCGCCCACGTGGCGAGCGCCCTGCGCCACGAGCCACTGCGCTCCGTCCAGTGCCACGCCGCTGCCGCCGCTGCGCTCGCGGATCAGCTCGACGTCGGGCCAGAACTTCATCTGCCCCGTCCGCACCAGCACGATGTCGCCCTCCTCGACGGTCACTTCGGCGGCGTCCGCGGCCTGCCGCAGATGCTGCTCGCCGATCGCGAAGTGCGGCGGCAGGACGTCGAGGCCGAGCGCGCCGGCGACGTCCAGCAGGACGCCCCTGCCGAAGATCGGAGCCAACTCCGAGGCGTCCCCGTCCAGGGCACCGTGATCGCCCAGCGCCTCGTTCGCCGATACGCCGCCGTGCCATTCGTCGTTCGCCCCGCACGTCACGTGGCACAGTGCGTCGATGTGGGTCCCGGTGTGCAGGCTGCCCGACATGAGCTCGGAGACGTAGCCGAGTTGGACCTCGTTGCCCTCGGGGTCGTCGAACGGGAAGCGGCGGGCCGCGCGCTGGCCCTGCGGCGAGTTGTAGGTGACGATCTCGAAACGCGGATAGCCGTCGAACGTCGGCATGTGGCGCCACCACCCCGAGGAAAGGTCGTACACCGCGCCCCTGGTGGGGAGGGAGAGGGAGCGGAGCACGTCGTCTGCGCGGTGGTGCGGCCCGGTCTGCGAGTTCATGAGGACGTCCCTTTCGCGAGTGGCTGGAGAGGTGGCCCGGACGCTGGCGACGATCGGGCCGTGACGGACACCCCGGCGCCGGCTCTCACCGCCGTTCCGGCGCGCGCCGCGGTCGGCGGTGACGACAGGAACAGCACCGGCCCGGCGCGCTCATCCGGCTGGACGGGAAAGCCCCGCGGGATTCCCGCCGAGGCCCGGCCGCACGCGGAACGACCGGCCCGACGGGCCGACATGCCCCCCGTGACGCCCCGTTGCCCGGCCGATCCCGCCGTCCGCGACAGCGACCACGACGCCACCGCGCTCCGCGCATCCCGTTCCGCTCAGCATTAGTTCAGTGTACTCATTACTCGATCACAAGGTCCAGCCCGAAGCGAGTCGAGCACAACTCGGCACGTGGGACGCTAGATCAGCGGAAAGTCCGCCCCTGCGCCTCCCCTTGCCCACCAAAGAGTGCACTTTTTATGCGCTCGGGCGCCGGATCAAGGCGCCTACGCGGCCTACGACTCGTTCTTCAGCAGCTCCGCCACGGCTTGCAGGTGTCGCCGCATCCGGTGCTGCGCGAGCGGGGCGTCGCCGGCCACGATCGCCGCGACCATCGCCTGGTGCGCCTGGTGGGACTCGACCGCGGCCTCGCGATTGCCCTCGTCGGGCCGGCCGTCGGTCTCCCACTCGTCCTGCACCATGTCCTGGTCGAGTTGGGCCAGCACCTCGACGAAGAGGGTGATCGCCGGATTGCCGGCCAGTTCGGCGATCACGCGGTGGAGATGCCGCGCGTGCCCGAGGGTCACCCCCCGCTCGATCAGCTCCCGCTCGGTCTCCAGCGCATCCGTCAGGCGCGCGATCCCCGACTCCGTCAGCTTCTCGATCGCGGTGGTGACACCGGCGAGTTCGAGGGCCATCCGCGCCTCGAACAGCTGGCGCCGGTTGACGGCCGCGTGCCGGAGGTAGACCCGGGCCGCATCGCGGACGATGCCGGGATCCGGTTCGGTGACGACGAGGCCGCCGCCGGGCCCACGCCGCATCCGCGCCATCTGGTGATGCTCGATGAGCCGCACGGCCTCGCGAAACACGGCGCGGCTCACGCCGTAGCGCTCGATCAGCTCCCGCTCGGAGCCGAGGACCGACCCGGTGCGCCAGCCCTCCTTCACGATGTCCTTCTCGATCAGCTCCGCCACCGTCTCGGCGAGTCGCTGACTCCCCCGTCCGGCAGGTGCCGCGTCGCTCTTACCGTCACCCGTCATGGCCCACGCCTGCCCCGTCTGAGAATCATTGCCTCGGTCAACCCGTAGCGCATAGAGAGCACTCTTTCTTCGCCACATTATAAGTGAGCTGGGAAGAAGTCCGCGTCAATCCGACGGATGGGGCTAAATAAGTGGCCTTATCTTGCGACGGGAGTCACCGGTGCGAGCCACCCCACGGCACCTTCAGCCGAACAGGCGGGAACCGAGCGGGCGTTGCTCGTCGAAGCCGGGGAGGATCAGGAACGTCGCGCTGGCGGTCGTGGTGGTGAACTGCAGCAGTGCGTCGGAGGTGTCCATGTGGGTGAGGGTGGCGGTGAAGGTCCGCAGGTCGTTCTGGAAGCTGACGAAGAGCAGGCCGGAGCCGGGTGCGTCGGTGGTGTAGGAGCGGCGGAGCATGAGGCCGACGCCGACCACGGTGGGGTTGGCCCTGCGCACGTGGGCGTCCGCGGGGACGAGGTACCGTCCGTCCGGTGTCTTGGCTCCGAGTTCCGGGCCTGCGCCGACGGTCCCGCCGGAGAGGGGGACACCGCTGGCCCGGTGCCGCCCGAAGACCGCTTCCTGCTCGGCCACGGACAGGGCGGCGAACCGCGACAGGTCGAGTTCCATGCGTCGCACTACGGCGAGGGTGCCGCCGGCGACGGCGGGGGGACCGGCCAGCCACAGGTCGCGTTGCTGTTCGGCGGTGGTGTGCGGGCCCACGATGCCGTCGATGAAACCGAGCGGATTACGGGGCGCGGTAAGGCCGTTGCCGACGGGGACGTTGGTGCCGCGGCGCGCGGACTGCCGCCAGCGTTCGTGGAGGCGGTCGCCGGCCTGGTCCAGGAGCGCGGCGGCGACGACCGGTAGGAGCAGCGCGTCGCTGGCGCAGATCTGCATCAGCAGGTCACCGCCGCGTGCCTGGGGGGCGATCCGCTCGCGGGAGAACTGCGGGAGGTCGACCGCGCCGGGCAGCGCGGCACCGGCCGCGCGCACCAGCCGGGGGCCCACGCCGACGGTCACCGTGAGGTCGCCCGGCGGCAGGCCCAGCAGTCGTCGGTCGGTCCCCGCGACGAGGGTGCCAACGGCCCGGCCCAGTTCGGCCAGTAACGGGCCGACGGCCACGCCGGCGCCGACGTCGGCCACCACGGCGAGCAGGTTGGGCTGGGCCGGTTGGGGCAGCGTGATGCCTGCCTGATGGCGGCCCGTCACCGGAACCGGCGGGGGCGTGGCCGCTGCGGTGGGAAGGGCGCGGTCCGGCCGGGCGGCGTCCGCCGTGCACCCTGCCGCCAGACCGGCGGCCACCACGGTGCCGGTGGCGTTGAGGAACGTGCGGCGCGACGGCTGGCGCTCGGCTTGGTGCATGGTGTGCAGAGTGCCACACCGGCATCGCGGATGCGGTTCAACTTCGCGATTCTGGCGAGGGATTGGGCATCGTGCCAAACTGGGATCATGTCTCGATGGGCTCTTCGCGCGTTGGCGATGGTGGTGGGCATGCTGACGCTTGTGGTCGGCTGCGGTGGCGGCGAGGGAGGGTCGGACAAGGGCACGCGACCGAGCGGTGCGCGGGTGACGATCCGCGTGCCTGGCGATGCCCCGACGATCTCGGCCGCGGTGTCGCTCGCGCACTCCGGTGACCTGGTGTTGGTCGCTCCGGGCGTGTACCACGAGTCGGTGCAGGTCGCCACGCCTGGTGTCACGCTGCGCGGGGCGTCCCGGGACGGGGTCGTGATCGACGGGCGGTTGCGGCAGCCCAACGGCGTCGTCGTCACGGCGCCCGGGGTTGCCGTGCAGAACCTCACCGTGCGCAACAACACGCAGAACGGGATCCTCGTCACCGGTTCGGCGAAGGCGGCCGCGGGCCTGCCGGGCGGAAACGGCGGCTACGACACCGGCAGTGAGCCCGTCACCTTCCTGAAGTCGTTTCTGGTCTCCTACGTGACGGCGACCCGCAACGGCCTGTACGGCATCTACGCGTTCTCCGCTCAGAACGGCGTCATCGAGCACTCGTACACGTCGGGCGGGGCCGACTCGGGGATCTACGTCGGTCAGTGCAAGCCCTGTCGCATCGTGGTGCGGGACAACATCGCCGAACTCAACGCGGTCGGTTACGAAGGCACCAACGCCAGCGGAGACATGTACGTGGTCGGCAACCGCCTGGTCGGCAACCGGGTCGGGCTCACCACCAACTCCGACCACCAGGAGAAGCTGCTGCCGCAGCAGGGCGCCGTCCTCGCCGGCAACCTGATCGCCGCCAACCAGCAGCAGGCCACCCCGGCACAGGCCGACGGCGCGTGGGGCATCGGCATCGGCGTCGACGGCGGCAGCGACAACCAGTTCGTCCGCAACCGCATCGCCGGCAACAGCACTGCCGGGCTGGTGATCACGGCGACCACCGACATTCCTCCGGTCGGCAACGAGGTCGTGGCCAACACGTTCACCGGCAACGGCGTCGACGTCGGCTGGACGTTCCCCACCGCCACCCGGGGGCGGGGCAACTGCCTGCGGGGCAACGACCTGCGCAGCACGGTGCCCGCCGCGCTCGCCACCACCGCGCCGTGCCCGCTGCCGGCCACGTCGCCCTCGCCGGCCGGCACGTGGCCGACGCCGACGGCGCCCGGTGGCATCCCGTTCACCGACGTCGCGGTGCCTGGTCCCCAGCCACAGTTCCCGCACGCCGGCACCACGGGCGCCACCGCCGTCCCGGCCGTGCCGGCCCTACCGGAAACGGCCGACGTCCCGCTGCCGCCGACGTCCCTGCTCGCCGCGCACGCGCGGGTGCAGACGTCCTGAACAGCGGCTACGGCCTCGGGGTGACTCCCGGTACGGGCTTGATCGGAACGTACTTCTGCGGGCCGAAGTCGATGACCACCGGCTGCGTCTCGGAACCCACGCTGATGCGGACCCGGTACATGGTGCCGTCCTCGCCGACCCAGTAGCGCACGGTGCCGGCCGTTCCGGCGCGGCCACGGGAGTACGGCCCGGTCATGACGTCCACCCGATGCCCGTCCACCTCGTCCCGCCCCCACCAGGCGGCGCCGTTCTGCGGGAGCAGTTGGGCGTTGTCCGGTCGGTCGCTGGCGAGGTTGAGCGCGATGGCCAAAGAGCTGTCCAGCGCGACGCCGGACGACTGCAACGGACGGCTGTACCAACCCGAGGGGGGCGGCGACGCGGGCGCCTGCGCCGGGGCGTTCGCCATCGGGTGGACGAGGACCGCGGCGGCGGTCCACTGGATCAGCCCGTCGCTGGACGTGTCGCGCCCGGTGCCGTGCACCACGCCGTAACCGAGCTTGCCTTGGAAGTCGATGGATCCGGTGACGACGAGCCCGCCGGCGGTGCCCGGCACGGTGATCGTGACCGTGCGGCCGTGTGCCTGGAAGTTGCGGAACCGCGTGATCGCCAGCCGGTTCGCCTCATCCGACGTCAGTGCGCGCTGACCACCGGGGTCCGCGCCGCCGTCGGCGACCACGAACACGGCCACCGCGGCAACCGCGGCCACCGCCATGCCGATGCCGGCTGCTGCCCAGCGTGGCCGCAGCCGTCGGCGTCGGCCGACCGCACGGTCCGGTAGGGCTTTCTGGGTCCTGACGCTCCGCACCCGGCTCGACGCTGACACTCTGCTGGTTCATCCTCTCCGTCACCGCACCGCTCGGCCACGACGTGAGCTGCCTGCCCGCGGCCCGAGGGACGCGGGCAGGCAGCTCACTGTGGTGCGGTGCGTTCAGTGTTTCCGGACTCGACGCTTACGGCTCGCGAAGGCGAGGGCCAGGCCCCCACCCACCAGCAGGCCGACGGCGGCGAGCATTTCCGGCAGCCGGGACATGCCGGTGTGCGCCAGTGAACCCGAACTCCCGCCGCCCGGCGCCGGGTTGGCCGGTGGCGCTGGTGACGGCGGTGTGGAGGCCGGTGGCGCGGACGGAGTGGGCGTCGGGGTCGGCGTCGGGGTCGGTGTTGCCTTCGGGACGTACACCCCGGCGTCGATCGTGTGATCGACCCCGCCCGGCTTGGCCGGCGCCGTGACGGGCGCGAAGCCGTTGCACAGCTTCCCGGTGGTCGGCGGGGTCACGTTGGAGTCGTGCGCACGGTTGGCACCGGCTCTCGGGAGCGTGAAGCGCAGTTCGCTCGTGGCGGGCCGGCCGGGCACCTTGCTGGTGTCCGCGGTGCACACGTCGAACTGCACCGTGTACTTCGCGCCCGGTGTGAGCTGGTACGCGGCGCCGACCCCACCGAAGTAGTACTCACCGGCGGCATCGGTCCTGGTCGTGGCGACCTGCTTGCCGTGCGCGTCCAGCAGGTTGATCGTCGCCCCCGGCAGGAGCGGTTCCGCCGGGTCCTGGATCCCGTTGTGGTCGCCGTCGAACCACACGAGGTTGCCGATCTGGATCGGTGCGTTCGCCGCCGTGTACGCGATGTCGCCGAGTCCGCCGGCCTTGCCGAACCCGTTCTGTTCCTGACCGATGAACTGGAACGCGTTGGCGGCCGGACTGTTGCCCGGGCCCTGACCGGTCGTGACGTCGTAGTAGCCGGTACCGGCGGTTTCGATGTTGACGGTCGGGTCGAACTCCGTACTGACGACCCACTGTTGCTGCGGAATGTAGGCCACGGATCCCAGCGCGGTCTCCTGGTGCCCGCCGCTGAAGAAGTCACCCGGGAAGTATTCGACGACTCCGTCCTGCTGCCCGCCGTCAGTGGCGGGGGTGGCGTGGTTGGGGCAGTTTCCGGTGCCTTCCCACGCGTATCCGCCGTTGGGATCGGCGCAGGCCATGGTGATGTCACCGCCGGACATGCCGAATTCCGGCGTGGGGTCGTTCGGGCGCGGGTCCAGTCCCTTCGCACTGAGCACGTCCATGAACCGGTCGCGGAAACCCAGGATCATCGAGCCGTCACGGGCGAAGGCGAGGGAGGCGAGTTCCGGCTGCGGATCGATGAACGCGCCGCCCAGTTTCCGTTGGTCCCACGTCGCCAGGCTGGTGTTCCACGGATTCCAGTGGGTGGCCTGGTCGACGTTGCCGGCACCGGTGAAGACGGTGCCGCGCTTGCCGGTGAGCGCGTGGGTCAGCACCGTGGTGAACCGCTTGCCGTCGTAGGCGTAGACGACGGCCTTCAGGTCCGTGCGCTGCTGGGTGCTCTCCGCGGTGCACACGCCGCCGACGTAGAGCGTGTTGTCGTGGACGGAGAGACCGAACGGCCGCCAGTCGCCGGCGCTCGCGCACCCCGGGTCGGGGATCCGCACCGTCGCCTTGGGCGCCGAGGCGGTGGTCCCCTTCGCGTCGAAGCTCACCAGGCTGCGGGTCCGCAGGTTGACCGCGTACAGCGTGGAGCCGTCCTCCGACAGGGCCAGGCCGCCGATGCTCTCCTTGCCCGGTGCGTCGGTGAACCCGGGGTCCTTGATCATGTTGGCGGTGTCGTGCTCCGTGGCCGTGGCGCCCGGCACCTGCGCGAACGGCTCCGGTGCACCGGAGCCGTTGGTCGGCACCGTGTAGATCGCGCCGCCGCCCTTCGGCCCGTACGGGGCGTATCGGCGGGCGAACGCGCCCTGGAACAGCCGGTTCTGGTACTTGTCGTACGCCAGCCCGAACGTCGTGCCCACCTGGGCCTGCGTGGCCAGCGTGGTGGGGCACGACACGTCGGCGGGACACGTGCCACGGACCTTCGTGCCGAACGCCACCAAGGCCCGGGTGTCGGTCCCGTGGGCGCCGTTCTGGACGGGTACGAAGTACCGGGAGTCCGGCAGTGTGTAGTCGGCCGGGTTCCAGACGCCCGTCACCACCGAGGCGTTCTTCCCGCCCGACACGTCCACGAACGACGTGAAGCTGTTGAAGTGGTTCTCCGCCGTCGACGCGGGCGCCGCGCGGAGGTAGTTGTCGTACGGTGCCGGAACGCTGACGTCGACGCGGTACCGGCCGCCGCTCAGCTTCGTCGACCGGGACACCACGACCTTGCCCGTGGTGTCCGTGAGTCCGGTCACGACGTGCCCGGCGCGGTCGGAGACCTGCACCTTGATGCCCCGCTGCGGCACGTCCATCGTCGTGTTGATCACGCCGGTACCGAAGAAGTCGCGCAGCACCTGAACTGTCAGCGTGCCGTCGGTGGTTGACGCGGCGGCCGGTCCGGCCGTCGCCCCCATGGCGCCACCCGCCAGCAGGAGAACAGCCAACCCTGTGCGCGCCAGCGGCGCCGCGAGCCTCCGGGACGGCCGGCCCGGATCTCTGCCAACTTGGTTCATGGCATCACGCTCCACACTTCTTTCTCGGCAGGAAGACGAAGCACCTACTTCTCGCTGCCCGTCCACTTCACGGCCCCCGAACACGGGCGCCGTGAATCGGCAAAGCGCCCACTGCTGGTGAGTGGGCGGCTTTGTGGATTGCGGTTGTGACAGATGATGCTTAAGTGGCGCGGGCGAGGAAAAGCGAACGCCCGTTCAAAGCCTTGGGGAAAACCGCCCTGCATTGCGTGTTCTTGCAGCTCAATCACGGCACCCCGCCCCCACCGCCCACCTCACCGGCCGCCATCGCGAGCAGCGCGCGACATTCTATGGGCTGATGTCTCGGCGTCACCAGCAGAATCCTTGAATCCATCAGGAACGGCAAAAGTCCCTGAAAGAACGGGGATTGGTGACCTGAAGAATGCGCGTCGGTGACGTGCGGGCGGGCGGGTCGATGAAGTGTTCACGCGGTGCGCAGGTGTCCGCGCACCGCACCACGTGGCCGGCTTTCGCGCGCACGCCGAGGTCGTGGCGCGACCCCGGGGCCCGCAACACGTTCCGGAAGTAGACCACTTCGAGGGGCGCAGCTCACGCGGCCGGCACCACCACGTCACTCCCGTCACTGCCGCCCGTGCCTTTCTCGCCATCCGCGGGGTGACCCGGACGCGTCCGTCCATCGAACTGACTTGTCGTCAAGTTTGTTTCGTCCGGCGGGTCTTCTGTGGAGCTGGAGCGGCATCTGCACCCCTGCGACCGGGCCCTCATCCGCGCCGGCGCCTGGCGGGAGCGCTGCCCGGCGCCGCTCGGTCGACAGCGCCGGAATGCCCGGGGCGACCGGTGCCGGCACCCCGGAAACGGCCGTCGTCACAGGTCACCAGCTGCGCCTTCGTCGTCCAGGCACGTATGCGGTGACCTTTCGATGGAAGCGCCTCCAAAGTTTGGCCACAAGTTGCACACATTCCCCTCTCCGGAGGGGCCTCGATGGTCTACATTGACGCTGCTTCACATGACACGACGCGACAAATCGTGATCTTTGGGTCCGGCGTACGGACAACCGGCAGTCGTGCCCTCGGCGCCGGACATGGGGGATCGACTCTCGGAGCCCGAGCAGGGGCCTCGGGTGTGGGGAGCCTGCGATGGCGACGGACTTCCCCGTACCTCGGGCGTACGGCAAGACATGCGAGCCCACTGACGACCTGGGGGGATCTGTGCAGCAGGGGGAACTGGGCGGCCCGTTGCTCTTGGCGCGCGGGCGTCCGGAGAACGGCGCGACCAACCGGCCCGCGGCCGACTGGGAGCAGCGGTACCGCCGCAACGTGATCACCAGCGACACCGTGTCCACCGCCGTCGTGGCGACCGCGATCGGCAACTTCTTCGGGGCCCGGGACGCGGCCAACTGGCACGAGAAGTGGGGAATCCTCGCATTCGGCACCGAGCTGCTGGTGCTGGGGATGCTTGCGGTGACCCGGTCGTGGGCTCCGGCCGTACTCGGCCAGGGCGCCGAGGAGTTCCGCCGGCTCGGGCGCTCGCTGTTCACGGCGACCGTCGTCCTGGCGCTCGGCGGGATCGCCCTCGCCTCGCGCAACATCAAGCTCTGGATATTCGTCGCGGTCCCCACGATCGCGCTGGTCACCATGACCGCGCGGTACCTGCTGCGGCTGTCGCTGCACAGGCAGCGGAAGGAAGGACGGTGCCTGCGTCCGGTGCTCGCCGCCGGAAGCCCGGACACCGTGCGCGACCTGATCGCCCGAACCCGCAAGTTCCCGCACCTCGGCTGGCGGGTGGACGCGGTGTGCACGACGGACGGCCGCGGGATCGACGGGGACCAACTCGACGAGGTGCCGGTCGTCGGCCGACTGACGGACGTCGCGGGCCACGTCCACCGCGACGGCTACCGCGTCGTCGCGGTCACACCGGACCCGCACTGGTCACCGGACCGGCTGCAACGACTGGCCTGGAACCTCGAAGGCAGCGATGCCGAGATGGTCGTGGCCCCCGTGCTGATGGAGGTGGCCGGCCCGCGACTGCACGTCGACGCGGTGCTCGGGATCCCCCTGCTGCGGGTCAGCATGCCGACCTTCACCGGCGGGCACCGGGCGGTCAAAGAGGTCGTCGACCGCATGGGCGCGGCGATCCTGCTGATGCTGTTCGCACCGCTGATGGTGCTCGTCGGGCTGCTCGTGCTGGTCGACAGTCGGGGCGGGGCGTTCTACCGCCAGCGCCGGGTCGGCAAGGACGGCCGCGAGTTCACCATCGTGAAGTTCCGCACCATGGTCGCCGGGGCCGACCGGGCACGTGCCGCGCTGGCCGACCGCAACGAGGGCGCCGGTCTGCTGTTCAAGCTCCGCCGGGATCCGCGGGTGACCCGGGTGGGAACGGTGCTGCGCCGGTACTCGATCGACGAACTCCCGCAGCTGTTCAACGTGCTCACCGGATCGATGTCGCTGGTCGGGCCGCGGCCCCCGTTGCCGGAGGAGTCCGCCGCGTACGGCCCGGACATCCGGCGGCGGCTGCTGGTCAAGCCCGGGCTCACCGGCCTGTGGCAGATCAGCGGACGCAGCGACCTGCCGTGGGAGGAAGCCGTCCGACTGGACCTGCGGTACGTGGAGGACTGGTCGCTCGCCCTCGACGCGGTGATCTTGTGGAAGACGCTGCGTGCGGTGCTCCAAGGACAGGGGGCCTACTGATGCGCGGGGATCTGCGACGTCGTACGGCCGGCGCACGGACCGCAGGCCGAAGGGGCCTGCCTGGGGGGAGGAACGCGTCATGAGAATCAGCGTCCTGGGGCTCGGCTACGTGGGGTGCGTGTCGGCCGCGTGCCTGGCCAGCACGGGCCACGAGGTCATCGGGGTGGACGTCAACCAGGCCAAGGTCGACCTGGTCAACGCCGGCAAGGCCCCGGTGGTCGAGGAGCGGATCGGCGAACTCGTCGCCGAGGTCGTGCGGACCGGAGCGCTGCGCGCCACCGGCGACGTCCACGAGGCGATCACCGGTAGCGAGGTGACGCTGGTCTGCGTGGGCACGCCCTCGGAGCCCAACGGGAGCCTGTGCACCACGTACTTGGAGCGGGTCACCGAGCAGATCGGGGCCGCGCTGGCGGTCCGCGGCGGGCGGCACACCGTCGTGTTCCGCAGCACCATGCTCCCGGGCACCTGCCTGAACCTGCTGGTGCCGATCCTGGAGAAGTCCGTCGGCGGCACGGCAGGCGTGGACGTCGGGGTCGCGGTCAACCCGGAGTTCCTGCGCGAGGGCACGAGCGTGCGGGACTTCTTCGACCCGCCCAAGACCGTCATCGGCGAGTTCGACCGGGCCAGCGGCGACGTGGTGGCGGCGCTGTACGAGGGCTTGCCCGGCGAGGTGTTCCGGGTGCCGATCCCGACGGCCGAGGCGATCAAGTACGCGGACAACGCGTTCCACGGCCTCAAGATCGGCTTCGCGAACGAGCTGGGCGCGGTGTGCCAGGCGCTCGGGGTGGACTCGCACCAGGTGATGGACGTGTTCCTGGCCGACCGCAAGCTGAACATCAGCCCCGCCTACCTGCGGCCCGGCTTCGCCTTCGGTGGCTCCTGCCTGCCCAAGGACCTGCGCAGCCTGGTCCACGCGGCACGGCGGGCCGACGTCTCGGTGCCCATCCTCGCCCACGTGCTGCCCTCCAACTCCGACCACCTGCAGCGCGCGGTGGACCTCGTCGAGCGCACCGGCAAGCGCCGGGTGGGCCTGTTCGGGCTGTCCTTCAAACCCGGCACCGACGACCTCCGCGAGAGCCCGCTCGTCGAGCTGGCGGAGGTGCTCTTCGGCAAGGGCTACGACCTGCGGATCCACGACGCCAACGTGAGCCTGTCCCGACTGCTCGGCGCGAACCGCGAGTACATCGAGACCCGGCTCCCGCACCTCGCGCAACTGCTCGCGGACTCCGTCGACGAGGTCCTCGAACACGCCGAGGTGTGCCTGGTCGGGACCAGGGACCCGGCCGTGCTGGCGGCGCTGCCCCATGGCGGCGGCCCGGTGATCGTCGATCTCATCCGTCTTCCCGACGCCGAGGCGCGCCGGGCCGAACCGGGGTACGTGGGCCTTGCTTGGTGACGCATCGCTTCGAGACGCAGTCGACGGCGACGGGACGGGACGGCGCGCGCTGATCCTCGTGGAGAACCTGTCGGTGCCGTTCGACCGGCGGGTGTGGCAGGAGTGCACGACGCTGCGCGACGCGGGCTGGGAGGTGCACGTCATCTGTCCCCGGGGGGAGAAGCGGGACACCGAGCCGGAGGCGGAGATCGACGGGGTGCGGATCCACCGCTACCCGCTGCGCGCGGCCACCGGAGGCCCGGCCGGCTACCTGCGGGAGTACGGATCGGCGTTGTGGCACACGGCCCGGTTGGCCCGCCGGGTCGGCCCGGTCGACGTGGTCCACGCCTGCAACCCGCCCGACCTGCTGTTCCTGCCGGCACTGTGGCTGAAGCGGCGCGGCGCACGGTTCGTCTTCGACCAGCACGACCTGGTACCCGAGTTGTACCTCTCCCGGTTCGACCGCGGCGAGGACCTGCTCTACCGCGCCGTGTGCGCACTGGAACGGCGGACCTACCGGGCGGCGGACGTCGTGCTCGCCACGAACGAGAGCTACCGGGACGTCGCGGTGCGCCGGGGCGGCAAGCGGCCGGCGGACGTCTTCGTGGTGCGCAGCGCGCCCGCCGTCGACCGGTTCCAACCGGTGGAACCCGAGCCGGAGTTGAAGCGCGGCAAGCCCCATCTCCTGTGCTATTTGGGCGTCATGGGCCCGCAGGACGGCGTCGACTACGCCTTGCGGGCCCTCGCCAAGCTGCGCGACGAACTCGGGCGGACCGACTGGCATGCGGTGTTCGTCGGCGCCGGCGACGCCTTCGACGCGATGGTGGAACTGTCCCGGCGGCTCGGGCTCTCGGAGCAGGTGGAGTTCACCGGGCGCATTCCGGACGCCGACCTGGTGCGCCACCTGTCGACCGCGGACGTGTGCCTCTCCCCCGACCCACGCAATCCGCTCAACGACGTGTCGACCATGAACAAGGTCCTGGAGTACATGGCGATGGGCCGGCCCCTCGTCTCGTTCGACCTCCGGGAGGCGCGGGTCTCCGCCGGTGACGCCGCCGTGTACGCGCCGGCCAACGACGAGGCGGAGTTCGCCCGGCTCATCGCGCTGCTGCTGGACGACCCGGAGCAGCGGGCCCGGATGGGCAAGATCGGCCAGGAGCGGATCAGCGGGCAGCTCTCCTGGCGGCACTCGCAGGCGTCGCTGCTCGCCGCCTACGCCGCTGCCTGCCGCGGCCGCACTCCGGTGTCGGCGGGCCACCCGAACCGGACGGGGAAGAGGCCCCGCCGTTGAGCGACGACCCGATACGCCTGGCCACGATCGGGCGGATCATCCGTGGGCGCTGGCGGCTCCTCACCGTCCTCGCCGTGCTGGGTGCGCTCTTCGGCTACGGCACCTCGCTGCTGTTCCCGCCGGGTTACACGGCGTCGGCCTCGGTCCTGCTGCCGGGGCAGTGGGAGGAGCGCGAGCTGCTGACCCAGGTGGACATCGCGACCAGTTCGACGGTGGTCGACCGCGCGGCCGCCGCGCTCGGCTGGACCGGGGTCGGCGGCATCGAGCTGCGGGACCGGGTGGCCGCCAAGGCCGCCGACGGGAACATCATCACGGTCTCGGGCACGGCCGACACCCCGGAACGCGCCCAGCGACTCGCGGATCAGATGGTCCATCAGTTCGTCACGTTCGCCGCACGGATCGCGGGCGACAGCGCCGACCCCGAGGCGGCGGCGGGGCCCGAGGCACTGCGGCAGACGGTGGTGCAGACCAGCCGCCGCATCACCGAGCTGGCCCAGGCGGCCGATCCGGGGCGGACCGTGGAGGGCGTGCAGACCCGCACCGAACTCGCGCAGCTGCGCACCGCACTGCAAGAGGCAGTCAACAAGCTGGACCAGCTCACACCGGCCGCCAACAAGGCCAACATGGTCGTCATGGGGCCGGCGACCCGGCCGGCCGGCGAGGCAGCACCGACGCGAGTGCAGCTCGTCGGCGCCGGGGCGGTGCTGTTCTTCCTGCTCGCGGTCATCGCCCACCTCACCGCCGCACGGCGGGGCCGTCGACTGCGCGCCGAACCGGAGGTCGCCGAGGCGCTGGGCTCGACGCTCCTGGGTACCGTCGAGGTGCTCGACGAAGGGCCCGCACACCGGCCGGCAGGCCGTGGCCCGTGGGCCCGGGTCCGTGCGCTGCTGGGCGTCGACGTCCGGTGGGACGCACCCGCCCCGCGGGAGTCCGGCGACGAGGCCGGCAGGCAGCTCCGCTACCGGCGGGTGTGCGCCCGCCTCCGGGACGAACTCCCGGCCCCCCGGCGGCTGTTGGTCGTCGTCCCGGACGGCGACGAGACCGCCCGCCGGGCCGCCGCACGGCTCGTCGTCGAGGCCGGGCACGCGCCTTCCCCCGGCTCGTCGAACGGGGGATGCCCCGTGCTGCGGACGGTGGAGGTTTCGGTGGACCGGCCGATGGTGCCGGACCGCGACGACGAGACCGGCGCCCTGGTCGTGCTCAGCGCGGGCAGCTGGACCGCGGCGGAACTCACCGGCATCGCCGGGGCCTGTGCGGACGCCCGGCACGAGGTCGTCGGCATCGTCCTCGCCGACGCGGTCCGGGCCCGTCCGACGCGGTCCGCCGCGCGTCCTCGGGACGCCGCCACGCCGGTGCTCGCGGTGGGCGACGAGGCGACGGGAGGTGCACGGTGACGACGCGTACGACGGCGGAGCCGCCGGCCGCCGCTCCGCTGCTGGACCTCCAGGCGCTGGTGGTGGCGGTGCGCAGGCGGCGCCGCCTCTGGTGCGCCATGGCGCTGCTGGGGCTGCTCGTCGGCGCGGCGGTGGCGGTCCTGCTGCCGACGCCGCCGACCGCGGTGACCAAGGTGCTGGTCGCGCACAAGGAGGACCAGCCGAACGACCCCGGAACGCTGATCCGCACCGACGTCGCGCTGCTGGGGACGACCCGGATCGCCGACGACGCCCTGAAGTCCCTCAAGTCCCCGGAGAATCCGGCGGACTTCCTGCGCGACTACCAGGGCACCGGCCTGACCAACAACCTGCTGCAGATCGACGTGACGGGCGCCAGCGACGCACAGGCGGTGGCCCGGGCCAAGGCGCTGGCCGACGCGTTCGTCGCGGACCACGTGCGGCGGATGTGGGATGCCGCGAAGACCGAGGCCAAGGCCCTGGACGACCAGCGCGACCGCTTGCGGGACGAGCTCGCCCAGGTCAACAAGGCGATCGGAGACCGACCGCCGGGCGGCGATCCGAAGGACTCCGCCAGCGTCGAGTCGCGCTTCGCCCGCCGGGCCGAACTCACCTCGCGGATCGCCGACTTCGACCAGCGCGCCGAGGAGGCGCGCACCGGCACGCCCCAGGTCATCGCCGGCACGCAGATCGTGGACGCCCCGCGGGCGCTGCCACGCTCCCTGGCCAAGGCCGCGCTCACCGACGCCGCGGTCGGGCTCGTCCTCGGACTCGTCCTGGGGCTCGCGGTGGCCGCGGTCGGCGTGGTGGTGGCCGACCGCCCCGTGCTGCGCCGGGACATCGCGGCGAACCTGGGCGCCTCGGTCCTCGCGGAGCTGCCCCGCCGGTCGGGCCGGCCGTGGCAGCGCCGACGGATCCGGGCGGCACACGAACGGCTCGTCGGGTCCCTGGCCCGTGCCGTGCGCGGCTCCGCGGAACCGGTGGCGCTGCTGGAGCTGGGCTGTGCGCGCAGCACGCGCGCGCTCGCCCTGGACCTCGCCGGGTCCCTGGGACCGGACGGGCCGGTGGCCGTCGTCGACGGTCTGCCCGGCCCGCAACTCGCCGGCCGCCGCCGGAAGCCGGCAGGCCCGGGCGTGGTCAGCGGCGAGCCGGCCGCGGCCGGGTCGCACGAGGAACGCCGGTTCGGCGTCGGGTCGGTGGCGCCCGGCACCGCGTGGACCGACCTCCGGCACCTCGGCACCCGCGCCGTGCTCGTCGTGCGGGCCGGGCACGGCAGCGCCGCCTGGCTGCACACCGTCGCGCGGCACCTCGCGGAGCAGCGCATCGCGGTGATCGGCGTGGTGCTGATCGACCCCGATCCGCGGGACCGGACCGACGGCACGCTGTGGGACGGGCCGCGGACCGCGCCGCGCGGCGGGAAGGAGCGGCCGGCCCGGCAGAACGGGGAAGGCCGGCCGCGGGCGCAGCTGCCGTTGCTGTGTGCGACGCGGATCGCGGACGACGACCAGGAGGCTCGGTAGGACATGTGTGGCATCGCAGGGACTTACCGATGGCCGGACGGGAAGGTCGTCACCGACCGGCTCACCGACACCCTCGCCCACCGCGGGCCGGACGGTGCGGGCCGGTACGGCCACGCCGTCGGTGACGGCGAAGTGCACCTCGGGCACCGCCGGCTGGCCGTCATCGACCTGTCCGGGACCGGCGCCCAGCCGATGGTCGCGGGCGGCCTCGCCCTGACGTACAACGGCGAGCTGTACAACGCGCCCGAGCTCCGTGCCGAGCTGGCGGCCGGCGGGGTGCGCTTCCGCGGCACCTCCGACACCGAGGTGCTGCTGGAGGCCTGGCGGCGCTGGGGCACGGACTGCCTGCCCCGGCTGCGCGGCATGTTCGCGTTCGGGATCTTCGACGAGCGCACCGGTGAACTGGTGCTCGCCCGCGACCAGTTGGGCATCAAGCCGCTGTTCCTGCTCCGGCGCGGTGCGGGCCTGGCGTTCGCCTCCGAGCTCAAGGCGCTCGCCGCCGCGACCGGCGGTGCGCTGCAGGTGGACCATGCGGCGCTGGTGGCCTCGCTGTTGTACTACTGGGTGCCGGACTCACGGTGCGCGTTCCGCGAGGCGGAGAAGCTGCCGCCGGGGAGTTGGCTGCGGTGCCGGCCCGACGGCCGGGTGGAGCGCGGCCGGTTCTGGCACCTGCGGGACGTCGCCGCCGAGGGCCGGGAGCGGGCCCGGGCCGGCGAGCTGCCGGACGTCGGGGCGGTCGTCGAGGAGTCGACCCGGCGGCACCTGCGCTCCGACGTGCCCGTGGCGACGTTCCTCTCCGGCGGTCTGGACTCCAGTTACCTGACGGCGCTGGCGGCGCGCGAGCGGCCCGGGATCTCCGCCTACACGATCGGGTTCCGCGCCGAGGACGCCCGGTTCGAGGCGATGCCGGACGACCTGCGCCATGCCCGGCAGGTGGCCGGGCGGTTCGGCGTCGACCTGCACGAGATCGAGATCGCGCCGAACGTGCTCGACCTGCTGCCGCAGATGACGTACCACCTGGACGAGCCGATCGGCGACCCGGCCGCGATCAACACGTTCCTGATCTGCTCGGCCGCCCGGGAGGCCGGGGTCAAGGTGATGCTCTCGGGGATGGGCGCCGACGAGCTGTTCGCCGGGTACCGCAAGCACCTGGCCAACCTGATCGCGCTGCGCTACCAGCGCGTCCCGCGTCCCCTGCGGCGCGGCCTGTCCCGGGCCGTGGACCGGCTGCCGGTCGCCACGGCCCGCCGCGGGTACCGGTCGGTGCGCTTCGCGAAGCGGTTCCTCTCCTTCGCCGAGCTGCCCGAGGAGACCGCGTTCCGGCGCAGCTACACGATGTACGACCGGGACGAGTTGCTCGCCCTGCTCGATCCGGACCTGGCCGGGACCGTCGAGGACGTGCTCGCCGAGCACGCGGACGTGTATCAGGACAACGACCTCGACGACTTCGTCAACCGCATGTGCCTGGGCGACGCCCGGATGTTCCTGCCGGGGCTGAACCTCGCGTACACGGACCGGTCGAGCATGGCCGCGTCGATGGAGGTGCGGGTGCCGTACGTGGACGTCGAGGTGGTCCGGGCGGCGTTCGCGGTGCCCGGCGACCGCAAGATCGTCGGACGGCAGGGCAAGGCCGTCCTCAAGGAGGCGGCCACCTCGATCCTGCCCCGGGAGATCGTCTACCGGCCCAAGGGCCTGTTCAGCGCCCCGCTGCGCGCCTGGATGAGCCGGGACCTGGCGCCGCTGGTGCGCGAGGTGGTGCACGACGGCGTGCTCGTCACCTCCGGGTTGCTGCGCCGCGACGCCCTGGCGCGCATGGTCGCCGAGGACGCCGCCGGGCAGCGGGACTACTCCAAGCATCTGTGGCACGTGCTGACCCTCGAGTACTGGTATCGCGGCGCGACCTCCGGGTCCGGCCCGAGCGCTCGCTCGACGGCGTAGAAGACGGCTGAGGAACAAGGGGACTTCGGGTGAAACAGGTTGTGCAGAACTACAAGAGCGGCGAGCTGGCGGTGCTCGACGTGCCGGTGCCGGGGTGCAAGCCGGGCGGCGTGCTGGTCCGCAGCGCCTACTCGCTGATCTCCACCGGCACCGAACTCATGAAGGTGTCCGAGGCCGGCATGTCGATGCTGGGCAAGGCCCGCTCCCGGCCGGACCAGGTGGCGAAGGTCATGCAGAGCGTGGCCACCAACGGGGTGCCCGCCACCTACCGCAAGGTGATGGGCAAGCTGGACTCCTACACGCCGCTGGGCTATTCGCTGTGCGGGGTGGTCGAGCAGGTCGGCACCGGGATCGACGACGTGAAGGTCGGCGACTTCGTGGCCTGCGCCGGCAACGAGCACGCGTTGCACGCCGAGCTGAACTGGGTGCCGAGGAACCTCTACGCCCCGGTGCCGGACGGCCTCGCGCCGCGGCACGCCGCCTTCGGCACCGTCGGATCGATCGCGATGCAGGGCGTGCGCCGCGGCGAGCCGCAGCTCGGCGAGGTGGCACTGGTCATCGGCCTCGGCCTGATCGGCCAGTTGGTGGTGCAGCTCCTGGTCGCCTCGGGAGTCCGCGTCGTCGGCGTCGACCCCGACCCGGCGCGCTGCGAACTCGCCGCGCGCGTGGGCGCCGCGGCCTGCGGCGATCCTGCGTCCGCCGCCGTGGAGGCCGCCGTCGCCGAACTCACCGACGGCCACGGCGTGGATCAGGTGTACTTGGCCGCCGGCGGCGGCAGCAACCAGCCCGTCGAGCTGGCCGCGCGGCTCTGCCGGGACCGCGGCCGGGTCGTCGACATCGGCAAGTGCCGCCTGGACCTGCCGTGGAACGCGTACTACGAGAAGGAACTCGACGTCCGGTTCTCCCGCAGTTACGGCCCCGGGCGCTACGACCCGGAGTACGAGCTCCAGGGGCGGGACTACCCGATCGGCTACGTGCGCTGGACCGAGCGCCGCAACCTGGCCTGCTTCCTCGACCTCGCCGCCCGCGGCCGGGTCGACGTGGAGCCCCTGGTCTCGCACGTCGCCGCCTTCGACGACGCCGTCGAGACGTACCGGCGCCTGGAGGACGGCGACCTGAAGGCCGTGGCCGTGCTGTTCCGGTACCCCGAAGGCGCAACGGCCCAGGCGGCGAAGGCCCCGGCGGTGGCCGTGCCCGCGGTGCCCGTGCGGCGCGGTCCGGCCCGGTCCGCCACGAAACCGGTGCGCCTGGCGTTCGTCGGCGCCGGGAACTACGCGACGTCGATGCTGCTGCCGCACCTGGCCGGGCGCGACGGCGTGGAGCTGTCGACCGTCGTCACCACGACGGCGCTTTCCGCGGCCAACGCGCAGCGGAAGTTCGGGTTCGCCGGGGCGACCACCGACCTCGACGCCGTGCTCGGCGACCCGGCCGTCGACGCGGTGTTCGTGGTCACCCGGCACAGCTCGCACGCCGAACTGACCCGGCAGGCGCTGCTGGCCGGCAAGACGGTGTTCGTCGAGAAGCCGCTGGCCCTGACCGAGGACGAGCTGGCCGGCGTGCTCGCGGCGGTGGAGGAGTCCGGCAACGACCGGTTGCAGGTGGGCTTCAACCGCCGCTTCGCGCCGCTGCTGACCGAGGCCAGGAAGCGGTTCGGCCCCCGGACCGGGCCGGCGAGCCTGCGCTACCTGGTCAACGCGGGCCGCCTCCAGCACGGCAGTTGGTACCTCCAACAGGGCACCGAGGGCTCGCGGTTCGAGGGCGAGGGCGGGCACTTCATCGACACGGCGAGCTGGCTGCTCGGGGCCGACCCGGTCTCGGTGTACGCGGTCGCCCCGGCCGGCAACAACGAGGACCTCCAGGTCGTACTGGGCTATCCGGACGGCTCCACCGCCACCCTCAGCTACGTCACCACCGGCGCGCCCGGCTTCCCCAAGGAGACGCTGGACCTGGTCGCGGACGGCAAGGTGCTGCGGCTCGATGACTTCGTCCGCGCCTCGGTGCACGGCCCCGAGAAGTGGGTCAGTTCGCGGCTGCCCAGGGCCCGGGACAAGGGCCAGTCCGCCGAACTGGCCGCGTTCGTCAAGGCCGTGCGCACCGGCGGGCCGATGCCGGTGCCACTGGCGTCGCTGGTCGCCACCACGGCGGCCACCCTCGCCGTGCGGTCCGGCCTGGTGGGCGGCGCGCCGGTGACGTTGGCGAGGGCGCGATGACGGTGCGTTCGGGAAGTCCGGGCTGGTACCTGCGGCGGCTGTCCCGGATGGCGCCGGCGGAGGTCGGCGGCCGGGTGGGCGACGTGGTGCGCAGGCGGCGGTGGCGGTCGGCGCCGCCGCACTGCCCGCGCGTGACCGGCGCCCGGTTCACCGCGGTGCTGCCCGCCGGGGCGCTCGCCGCGGTACCTCCGGACGCCGCGAGACGGCTCGTCGCCGAGGCGGACCGGCTGATGGACGGGCACGTCGAGTACTTCGGGGTGGTCCGCGACGACCTGGCCGACCCGGACTGGTGGACCGACCCGAAGACCGGGCGGCGGGCCCCGTCGGGCTACGCCTTCGACGTGCCGTACCGGGACGAGGACGCGGTCGGCGACATCAAGCAGATCTGGGAGCCGTCCCGGCACCAGTACCTCACCGTGCTCGCCGCCGCCTACGCCGTCACCGGGCACGAGCGGTACGCCGAGCGCGTGGCCGCGCACCTGCGGTCGTGGTGGGCGGCCAACCCGCCGTTGCGCGGCGTGCACTGGATCAGCGGCATCGAGCTGGGCATCCGGCTGCTGTCCTGGGTGTGGATCCGCCGGCTGCTCGACGGCTGGCCGGGCGCGGCCGGGCTGTTCGAGGACAACCCGGTGGCGCTGCACCAGATCTGGCACCACCAGCGCTGGCTGGCCGCCTTCCCCAGCCGGGGGTCCTCGGCGAACAACCACGTCGTCGCCGAGGCCGCCGGGCAGTTCGCCGCGGCCTGCGCGTTCGGGTGGTTCCCCGCCTCGGCGCGTTGGCGGGCGGACGCGCTGCGGTCGCTGGAGCGGCACCTGCGCGGCAACACCTTCGGCTCCGGCCTCAACCGCGAACTGGCCACCGAGTACCACGGACTGGTGCTGGAACTCGGCCTGGCCGCGCTCGCCGAGGCGGACGCCGCCGGCGTGCCGGTCCCCGCGACGGTCCGGCGGGTGCTGTTGCGGATGACCGACGCGCTCGCGGCCGTCGTCGACGACCGGCTGCGGCCGCCGCGCCAGGGCGACGCGGACGACGGTCACGGTCTGGTCGTGGACGGCGCGGGCACCGACCGCTGGGGCTCGCTGCTGGCCACCGGCGACGCCGTGTTCGGCCGGCTCGGCTGGTGGCCGACGGTGACCGGCACCGATGTGCGCACCCCGTTGCTGGCCGCGCTGATCGCGCCTGACGTGCGGGCGGTGACCCGTCCGGCGAGCCGCCCGGCGCACTTCGCCGACGCCGGCCTGACCGTCCTGCGCGGCCAGGGAGGGATCTGGTGCCGCTGCGACGGCGGTCCGCACGGCTTCCTGTCGATCGCCGCGCACGCCCACGCGGACGCGCTGTCCGTGGAGGTCCGGCACGACGGGGTCGACGTGCTCGCCGACCCGGGGACGTTCTGCTACCACGGGCAGCCCGAGTGGCGGCGGTACTTCCGGTCGACCCTCGGCCACAACACCCTCCAGCTGGACGGCGCCGACCAGTCCGGTTCCGGCGGCCCGTTCCTGTGGACCCGGCATGCCCGCAGCCGCGTCCTGGCCGCGGACGCGTCCGACGGGGGCGTGGGCCGCTGGTGTGCCGAGCACGACGGATACCAGGGCCTGGTGCACCGCCGCAGCGTGCAACTGACCTCCATGCAGCAGGAGTTGAGGATCGTGGACGAGGTGCGCGGCCGGCGCCGGGCCGCGGTGCGCCTCGCGTTCCACCTCGGTCCGGCGATCGCCGTGGACCTGGTGGACGACCGGGCACGGCTCACCTGGACCCGGGACGGCGCGGACCGCGCCGCGGTGCTCGACCTGCCCGGGCAGCTGCGCTGGCGGGCGCACCGCGGCGAGACCGAGCCGCCGCTGGGCTGGTACTCCGCCGGTTTCGGCCGCAAGGAACCCGCCACCACGCTGGTCGGCACCGGCTTCGCCGACGGCACTGCGCTGTCGGAGGGGTTCACCACCGTGCTCAGGTTCCGCGGCTAGGGGGGCGCGTGGGGATCGAGAGGCGGCACTGGGCGTGGGCGGCGGCACCGCTGGCGCTGGCCCTGTTGACGGCGACCGGCTGTACGGGCACGCCGGGGGCCCGGGCGACGCCGACCGCTGCGCCCGTCCCGTCCGGGGCACCGTCCACGTCCGTGGCCCGGGTGTGCGCCGAACCCGCTGCCGGACCGACGAAGGCGCCGGCGGGCGCGGTGACGGTCGATCCCGCGGTGGTCGGCGACCTGGCGACGAAGACTAAGGACAACCCACCGAACACCACGTTCTGGCTCCGCGCCGGCATCCACCGGCTCACCCCGGATCGCTACGCCCAGGTCATCCCCAAGGAAGGGGACCGCTACCTGGGTGCGCCGGGCGCGGTGCTCGACGGCCGGCAGGAGAACCAGTACGCGTTCGGCGGCACCGCCCGCAACGTCACCCTCCGCCACCTGACCGTGCGGCGGTTCGTCGCGCCGCAGAACGAGGGGGTGGTCAACCACGACTCGGCCGAGGGGTGGGTGATCGAGCACACGACGATCCGGAACAACTCCGGGGCCGGGCTGATGGCCGGTGCCCACCAGCGGGTCCGCGCCAACTGCCTGCGCGACAACGGGCAGTACGGCCTGAACGCGTACACGACCGGCGGCCGGGTCACCGACCTGGTGGTCGAGGGCAACGAGATCACCGGCAACAACACCGGCGACTGGGAGCGGCGCCGGCCGGGCTGTGGCTGTACCGGAGGGGCGAAGTTCTGGGCCGTCGACGGCGCCGAGGTGCGCGGCAACTGGGTGCACGACAACCGCGGGACGGGGTTGTGGGCGGACACCAACAACAACGACTTCCGCATCGAGGACAACGTGATCGAGGCCAACGACGGCGCCGCCCTGATCTACGAGACCAGCTACAACGCGGTCATCCGGAACAACACGATCCGGCGGAACAACTGGGTCGAGGGCCGCCGGGCGGCCGACCGCGGCGACGACTTCCCGTTCGCGACCGTCTACCTGTCCGAGTCCGGTGGCGAACCACGGATCCGCGCGCGCACCGACGAGATCGAGGTCTACCGGAACGTGCTGGAGAACAACTGGAACGGAATCACCCTGTGGGAGAACGCCGACCGGTTCTGCAACAGCCCGGCCAACACCTCGTCCGGTGCCTGCACCCTGCTGGTGCGGGACACCGACCGCTGCGCGCAGCCGGCGATCGCCCGCGCACCGCTCTACGCCGACTGCCGGTGGAAGACCCAGCGGGTGGACATCCACGGCAACCGCTTCGTGCTGGACCCCTCCGTCGTCCCGTGCACGGCGAAGTGCGACCGCATGGCGGTGCTGGCCAACTACGGCACCTATCCGGACTGGTCGCCGTACAAGGGCGACCGGGTGGCCGAGGCGGTCACCAGCCGGCAGCACAACCGCTGGCACGACAACGTCTACCTCGGACCGTGGACGTTCGTCGCCCACGACCCCAGCCGGGTGCTCGACCCCGGGCAGTGGCAGGGCACGCCGTACCAGCAGGACGCGGACAGCACCTTCGGCCCGCAGGCCGGTGGTTGAGGTGGGCGGGGACCTGACGCGCGACGGGCTGCCGGGCGGACCGGACACGGCGGGCCCGCGACCCGGTGCGGCACCGGGCCCTGCCGGCACGCCGAAGGCCGTCGGGATCGTCTGGGGGTTGCTGGTCCTCAACACGCTCGGCTCCGCCGGGGCGAAGACGGTCGTTCCGCTGCCCCGCTCCCTCATCCAGGTGGTCACCATGGGCGCGCTGGTCGCCGCGTTCGCGCTGGCCCTCGTCCTCAATCGCCGGCTGCGCGTCCGACCCAGCGCCTTCCTGTCCCTGCTCACCCTGCTGCTGGTGACCGGCGTGATCTCCAGCGTCCGCCTGGAGTCCGGGTTCGGCGCGCTGTTCCGCTGTGGCCGGCTGGCCCTCTTCGTCGGCACGCTGTGGCTGCTCAGTCGCTGGTGGGACGGCGGCCCGACGTTCGTCCGGCACCACGTCCGGACGTACTTCGCGGTGCTCGGGTCGGTGGCCGCTGGCCTGGTCGTCTCACCGGGTGCGGCCCTGCCCGACCTCTACGGCGGGCGTCTGGTCGGCGCGCTGTGGCCGCTCACCCCGCCGCAGATCGGGCAGTACGCCGCGGTGATCGTCGGGCTCACCGTGCTGCTCGTACTGGGCCGCCGGACCGACCGGGCCGGCGCGACGGTCGTCATCGTGCCGTCGCTGGTCCTGCTCGCGTTGACCCACACCCGGACGGCCACGCTCGGCCTGTTCATCGGGCTGGCGTTGGCGATCGGCTCGCTCCTGCTGACCAGCGCCGCCGCCCGCCGGTTCTTCACCTGGGCGGTGGTGTGCGGCGCGGTGGCCGCGGTGGCGCTCGGTTCCGTACTGGAGTCGTGGTTCCTGCGCGGCCAGAGCCAGGAGAACTTCTCCAGCCTCACCGGACGGGCCAAGGTCTGGGACGCGCTGCTGGCGGCGCCCCGGACGACCTCGGAGCAGCTGTTCGGCGTGGGGCTGGGCGACAAGTCGTTCGGCGGGCTGCCGATCGACAACAGCTGGCTGGCCGTCTACAACGAGCAGGGTCTGATCGGCGTCGCCCTCGTGGCGGCGCTCCTCCTGGTGCTGGGCGGCGTCGCGTTGCTGCGGCCGCCGTCGCTGCCGAGGGCCTGCGCGATCTTCCTGATCAGCTACTGCGCGATCGCGTCGTACACCGAGGCCGGACTGGGCGACGCCTCGCCGTACCTGCTGCACCTGGCGGTCGCCGCCGCGCTGCTGGCGGCGCCGGCCGCGGCCGCGCCCGTCCCGACGCCCGAAGTTCCTCGCCGCCGCGTCCCGCGACGGACCCAGAGATCGGAGGTGACCTGACCATGCACGTCCTCGTGGTGCACAACCGCTACGCCTCGGCGCGGCCCAGCGGGGAGAACAAGGTCGTCGACCAGGAGACGGCGCTGCTGCGCGCGGCCGGCCACCGGGTCGAGGTGTTCGAGCGGCGCAGCGACGACATCGCCGCCCGGTCCCTGCCGGGCAAGGCCGCGGTGCCGCTGCTGGTGCCGTGGAACCCGGCGGTCCGCGCGGAACTCGCCGCCCGACTGCGCACCGAACGGCCGGACGTGGTGCACGTCCACAACGTCTTCCCGCTCCTGTCGCCCGCGGTGCTGGCCGCCTGCGCCGACGCCGGCGTGCCCGCCGTCGCCACGCTGCACAACTACACCCAGGTCTGCCCGCCCGGCACGTTGCAGCGGGACGGCCGGCCGTGCACCGAGTGCGTCGGGGCGGCACCGCTGCCCGCCGTCCGGCACGGCTGCTACCGGGGCTCCCGCCTCGCGACGGTGCCGCTCGCGGTCAGCCTGGCGGTCAACCGGCGGCGGTGGTGGTCCGGCGTGGAGCGGTTCTTCTGCATCTCCGCGGCGCAGCGCGACGTCCTGGTGCGGGCCGGCATGCCGGCCGAACGGCTGGCGGTGAAGCACAACTTCGTGCCCGAACCGGAGGTCCGCCGGGTGGGTGCCGGCGAGCACCTGCTGTACCTCGGTCGGCTCGCGGAGGCCAAGGGCGTGCGGCTGCTGATGGCGGCGTGGGACGAGTTGGCCGCGGACGGCGGGGTGGGTGTGCCGCTGGTGATCGCCGGCACGGGGCCGCTGGAGGCAGCGGTCAGCGCCTGGGCGGCGGGCCGGGACGACGTGCGCCATGTCGGCCTGTACGACACGGCGGAGTGCCAGCAGGCCCTCGCGCGGGCGGTCGCCGTGGTGGCTCCCTCGACGTGGCTGGAGGCGTTCGGCCTGGTGGTCGTCGAGGCGATGGCGGCGGGGGTGCCGGCCGTCGCCGCCGGTCACGGCGCCTTCGTCGAACTCGTCGAGGACGGGGTGACCGGGCTGCTGCACCGGCCGGGCGAGGCCGCCTCGCTGGTGTCCTGCCTGCGCCGGATCGTGGCCGACGCGGCCGGCAACCGGGAGATGGGCCGGGCGGCCCGGCGCCGTTACGAGCAGGGTTTCAGCCCGGCCGTCGGCCTGGAGCGCCTGGTGGAGGGGTACCGCACCGCGATCGCGGAGCGGTCGGCACTGGCGCGCGGCGGGGACACCCGCGCGCGCAGCGGGGATGGGGACAGTAGATGACACGATGCCGACTCTGCGGCTCGGAAGCGATGGCGAGCGTCGTCGACCTTGGGGCGACGCCACCGTGCGAGAGCTTCCTCGCCGCGGACCAACTGGACACGGCGGAGCCGGCGTACCCGCTGCACCTGCGGGTCTGCACCGACTGCTGGCTGGCGCAGCTCCCGCCGCTGATCACGCCGGAGGAGACGTTCAGCGAGTACGCGTACTTCTCCTCCTTCTCGACCTCCTGGGTGGCGCACGCGCGCACGTTCGTCGCCGACGCCGTGCGGCGCCTCGCCCTCGGGCCCGACGCCTTCGTGGTCGAGGTCGCGAGCAACGACGGGTACCTGCTGAAGCACGTGGTGGACCGGGGCATCCGCTGCCTGGGCATCGAGCCGTCGGTGAACGTCGGCGCCGCCGCGCGGGACGCGGGCGTGCCCACGCGCACGGAGTTCCTGACGCCGGACAGCGGCTCGGCGGTCCGCGCCGAGCACGGCCCGGCGGACCTGGTCGTGGCCAACAACGTCTACGCGCACATCCCCGACGTCGTCGGGTTCACCCGGGGGCTGCGCGCCCTGGTCGCCGACGACGGCTGGGTCTCCGTCGAGGTGCAGCACCTGCTGACCCTGATCGAGGAGAACCAGTACGACACGATCTACCACGAGCACTTCCAGTACTACACGGTCGCGTCCGCGATCCGGGCGCTGGCGAGCGGCGGGCTCGCGCTCGTGGACGTCGAGTTGCTGCCCACCCACGGCGGCTCCGTCCGGCTGTGGGCCCGACCCGCCGAGGCGGCCGGCGAGCCGACGCGACGCGTGGCCGAGGTGCTGGCCCGGGAGAAGGCCGCCGGGCTACAGGAGCTGTCCGGCTACACCGCGTTCGCCGGCCGCGTGGCCAAGGTCCGCCGGGACCTGTTGCGGTTCCTCATCGAGGCGGCCGACCGCGGCGAGACGGTCGTCGGCTACGGCGCGCCGGGCAAGGGCAACACCCTGCTCAACCACTGCGGCATCCGGCCCGACCTGCTCCCGTACACCGTCGACAAGAACCCGTACAAGCACGGCAGGTTCACCCCGGGCACCCGCGTCCCGATCCTGCCGCCCGAGCGGATCGCCGCCGACCGACCGGACTACGTCCTCGTCCTCCCGTGGAACCTGCGGGACGAACTGGTCGAGCAGTTGTCCTTCGTGCACGACTGGGGCGGCCGGCTGGTCTTCCCCATCCCGGAACTGAGCATCGTCGAGGTCACGTCGTTGAAAGAGGATGCAGCATGAAGGTCGTCCTGTTCTGCGGCGGCTACGGGATGCGGATGCGCAGCGGCGCCGCCGACGACGTGCCCAAGCCGATGGCGATGGTCGGCCCCAGGCCGCTGATCTGGCACGTCATGCGTTACTACGCGCACTTCGGGCACCGGGAGTTCATCCTGTGCCTCGGCTACGGGGCGCACCACATCAAGGACTTCTTCCTCCACTACGAGGAGACGACGTCCAACGACTTCGTGCTGCGGGGCGGGCGGACCGAGCTGCTGTCCACCGACATCGCCGACTGGACGATCACGTTCGCGCAGACCGGCGTCGAGTCGCCGATCGGGGAGCGGCTGCGCCGGGTGCGGCACCACCTGGACGGCGACGAGATGTTCCTCGCCAACTACGCCGACGTGCTCACCGACGCCCCGCTGCCGGAGATGATCGACAACTTCGCCCGGCGCGACGCCGGTGCGTCGATGATGGTCGTGCCGCCGCAGTCCTCGTTCCACTGCGTCGACCTGGGCGAGGACGGCCTGGTCGGGGGCATCACCGCGGTGAGCGAACTGCCGCTGTGGGAGAACGGCGGCTACTTCGTGCTCCGCCAGGAGGTCTTCGACCACATCCCCGAGAACGGGGACCTGGTCGCCGACGGCTGCGCCCAACTCGCCAAGCGGGGACGGTTGGTGGCGCACCGGCACCGCGGCTTCTGGAAGCCGACCGACACCGTGAAGGAGCGGGCCGCGCTGGACGCCGCCCACGCCCGGGGCGACCGCCCGTGGGCCGTGTGGGAACGGGACGACGCGGGGGCCGGCGCGACCGGCGGCCGGCACTGCGCCGGAGCGCGGGCGTGATCCGGCTCGGGGCCGAGCGCCTGGACCGGATCGTCGCGGTGGGCGCGCACTGCGACGACATCGCCATCGGCGCCGGCGGCACGCTGCTCGCGCTGTGCCGCGCGCGGCCGGGCCTGCGCGTCGACGCGCTGGTGCTCTCCGGCGGCGGCAGCGAACGGGAGCAGGAGGAGCAGGCCGCGCTCGCCGCGTTCTGCCCGGGCGCCGAACTGCACCTGACCGTCGACAAGTTGCCGGACGGCCGACTGCCCGTGCACTGGGACGAGGCCAAGGCCGCGGTCGAGGAGCTGCGCGCGCGGACCGAGCCTGACCTCGTGCTGGCCCCGCGCACCGACGACGCGCACCAGGACCACCGCGGCCTGGCGCAGTTGGTGCCCACCGCGTTCCGCGACCACCTCGTACTGGGCTACGAGATCGTCAAGTGGGACGGCGATCTGGGCCGTCCGACGGCGTACCAACCGCTGTCGCCGGAGATCGCCGAAGACAAGGTGCGGCTGCTACAGGAGCACTACCCCTCGCAGCGGCACCGGCCCTGGTACGACCGGGAGGCCTTCCTCGGCCTCGCCCGGATCCGCGGCATCGAATGCCACGCGCGCTACGCCGAGGCGTTCGCCGTCACCAAATGCACTCTCGACCTGGGGGATTGAACCTTGCGCGTACTGCTCACCGGACACCAGGGCTACCTGGGCACCGTGATGGCGCCCGTGCTGACGGCCGCCGGACACGAGGTCGTCGGCCTGGACGCCGGCCTGTTCGCCGACTGCGTCCTGGGCCCGACGCCCGCCGACCCGCCGGGCCACCGGGTGGACCTGCGCGACGTCACGGCCGACCACGTGGCCGGCGTGGACGCCGTGATCCACCTGGCCGCGCTCTCCAACGACCCGCTCGGCTCCCTCGCACCGCAACTCACCTACGACATCAACCACCACGCGTCGGTGCGGCTCGCCCGACTGGCCCGCGACGCCGGGGTGCAGCGCTTCCTGTACGCGTCGACGTGTTCGGTCTACGGCGCCGCCGGCGGTGGCGAACTGGTCACCGAGGACGCCCCGCTGCGCCCGGTGACGCCGTACGCGGAGTCCAAGGTGCGGGTGGAGGACGACCTGCACGCGCTGGCCGACGGCGACTTCAGCCCGGTGTACCTGCGCAACGCCACCGCCTTCGGTTTCTCGCCGCGGCTGCGCGCCGACATCGTGCTGAACAACCTGGTGGGCCACGCGCTGCTGTCCGGCGAGGTGCTTGTGCTCTCCGACGGCACCCCCTGGCGGCCCCTGGTGCACGCCGCCGACATCGCCCGGGCCTTCGCCGCCGCGCTGACCGCACCGCGGGAGACGGTGCACGACCGGGCGTTCAACATCGGCAGCGAGGTCAACAACGTCACGGTCGCCGAGATCGCCGAGCAGGTCGCCGAGGCGGTGTCCGGCGCGAAGGTGCGGATCACCGGCGAGAACGGCGCCGATCCGCGCTCGTACCGGGTGGACTTCGCCGCCTTCCGCACCGCGATCCCCGGCTTCGACTGCGCGTGGACGGTCGAGCGGGGCGCCCTCGAACTCGCCGACGCCTACCGGAAGCACGGGCTCACCGAGGAGGGCTTCACGCGACGCTTCACCCGGCTCGCCGTGCTGCGCGCGGCGTCCGACGCCGGCGCCGTCGACGACACCCTGCGGCGGCGCCGATGACCGGGCCCGGCGCACAGATGCACGCACTGGTGGAGCGGTTGTACCCGCTGTGCCGGAGCATCACCGGCGACGGCGTGCGCGCCACCTTGGACATCGTCGGCGAGTACGTCCCGCTCACGGTGCACGAGGTGCCGACCGGGACGCAGGTGCTCGACTGGACGGTGCCGCAGGAGTGGAACATCCGGGACGCGTACGTCGCCGACGCCACCGGCAAGCGGGTCGTCGACTTCGCCGCGTCCAGCCTGCACGTGCTCGGCTACAGCGTGCCGGTGTCGACGACCATGCCGCTGTCCGAGCTGCGCGGACACCTGCACACCCTGCCGGAACACCCGAGTTGGGTGCCGTACCGCACCAGCTACTACACGCCGGACTGGGGTTTCTGCCTGGCCCAGGAGACCCTGGACGCGCTGCCGGACGGCACGTACGAGGTGCACATCGACTCCACCCTCGCCGACGGCCACCTCACCTACGCCGAGCACGTGGTCCCCGGCCAGGTCCCCGACGAGGTCATCGTCTCCTGCCACGTCTGCCACCCGTCGCTGGCCAACGACAACCTGGCCGGCATCGCGGTGGCCACGTTCCTGGCCCGGGCGCTGGCCGAACGGAAGCCCTACTACACCTACCGGTTCGTCTACGCGCCCGGCACCATCGGGGCGATCACCTGGCTGGCCCGCAACGCGCAGCGGATCGACCGGGTCAAGCACGGTCTGGTGCTGGCCTGCGCCGGCGACCCGGGCCACCTGACGTACAAGCAGAGCAGGCGCGGCGACGCGGAGATCGACCGGGTGCTGCGGCACGTGCTGGCCGCGTCCGAACGCCCGCACCGCGTCGTCGAGTTCAGCCCGTACGGCTACGACGAGCGGCAGTACTGCTCCCCCGGGTTCAACCTCGGCGTGGGCTCGCTCACCCGGACCCCGTACGCCGGCTACCCCGAGTACCACACCTCGGCGGACGACCCGGACTTCGTCTCCCCGGAGGCGATGGCGGACACCCTCGCCGTCTGCCGCGAGGCGTGCGCCGTGCTGGACCGCAACCGGCGGTACCTCAACCTCAGTCCCTACGGCGAACCGCAGCTGGGCCGACGCGGGTTGTACGACGCGCTCGGCGGCCGCAGCGACACCAAACAGGCCCAGCTGGCCCTGCTGTGGGTGCTCAACCTCTCCGACGGCGAGCACAGTCTGTTGGACGTCGCCGAGCGGTCCGGGCTGCCCTTCGACGCCGTCGCCGCCGCGGCCGACGCCCTGCACGGCGCCGGGCTGATCAAGGCATGACGCCGATGAACACCGAGGAGCAGCAGACGACGGCATCGGCGGCCCCGGCCGGAGGGCGGCGGCGGACCGCCCAGCGGGCCATGGTCGGCCGGCTGTCCTGGGGACTGGCCGACCAGGCGGCCTCCAGCATCTCCAACTTCGTGGTGGGGATCTACGTGGCCCGCTCGCTGGGGGTGGCCGCGTTCGGCGTGTTCAGCCTGGCCTGGGTGACCTACGGCGTGGTGCTCAACGTCTCCCGCGGGCTGGCCACCGACCCGCTCGTGGTGCGTTTCAGCAGCGTGCCGAGCGCGTCGTGGCGCGCGGCGGTGGCCCGGTCCTCGGGTACCGCGCTCGGCCTGGGCACCGCCCTCGGCGCCACGTGCCTGGTGGGCGGGCTGGCCCTCGGCGGCAGTGTGGGGACCGCGTTCGCCTGCCTCGGCGTCGTACTGCCGGCACTGCTGCTCCAGGACGCCTGGCGGTTCGCGTTCTTCGCCGCCGGCACCGGGCGCAAGGCGTTCGTCAACGACGTCGTGTGCGGCGTCGCGCTCGTCCCGGCCATGGTGGTGGCGACCCACGTGGGCAGCGTCGCCGCCTTCGTGCTCGCCTGGGGCGCGTCCGCCGCGGTGGCGGCGGCGTACGGCTGCCTGCAGTCCGGCATCCGCCCCCGTCCGTCCCTGGCGCGCGGGTGGCTGCGCGCGCAGCGCGACCTCGGCTACCGGTACCTGGTCGAGAACGTCGCCCTCAGCGGCGCGAGCCAGCTCCGGGCCTACGGGCTCGGCGCGATCGTCGGGGTCGGCGCGGTGGGTGCGGTCCGGGGCGCCGAGCTGCTGATGGGCCCGTTCCTCGCGGTGCTGATGGGCCTGTCGCTGGTCACCGTCCCGGAGGCGGCTCGGGTGCTGCGGCGGGCCCCGCACCGACTGGGCCCGTTCTGCCTCCTGTTGGGCGGCGGGCAGGCCGCGGGCGCGCTGCTCTGGGGCGGGGCGCTGCTGCTGGTGCCGGACCGGCTCGGCGCCCTGGTGCTCGGCGGGGTGTGGCCCTCCGCCGCGCAGCTCATCGTGCCGATCACGCTCGGTGTCGCGGGCGCCGGTCTCGGCACCGGCGCGGCGGCCGGGTTGCGCGCGCTCGCCGCGGCCCGGCGCAGCCTGCGCTGCCAACTCTTCGCGTCCGCCTGTTACGTCGGTGGCGGGCTCGGCGGCGCGGTGGCCGCCGGCACCGTCGGCTCGGCCTGGGGCGTCGCCGCCGCGACCGTCAGCGGCTCGGCCGTGTGGTGGCTGCAACTGCGGTCCGCCCTGCGCGAGCGCCACCCCTCCCCCTCCCCCGAAGTGAGGACCCCATGACCGCCCCACCGAGGCTGAGCATCGGCCTGCCCGTGTACAACGGCGAGGAGTATCTGGCCGAGTCGTTCGAAGCCCTGCTCGGCCAGACCTACGAGGACTTCGAGCTGGTCGTCTCCGACAACGCCTCGACCGACGCGACCCAGGACATCTGCCGCGCGTACGCGGCGCGGGACGCGCGCATCCGGTACCTCCGGCTGCCCCGGAACATCGGTGCCACGCCGAACCACAACCGGGTGTTCGACGAGTGCCGCGGCGAGCTGTTCAAGTGGGCCTCGCACGACGACCTCTACGGCCGCGACCTGCTGCGGCGCTGCGTGGAGGCGCTGGACGAGCGGCCGGACGTGATCCTCGCGCACACCGGCCAGGCGGTCATCGACGGTACCGGCCAGGTGAAGGTCCCGTACGAGTACGGGCTCGCCACCGACTCCCGGCACGCGCCGGAGCGCTTCCGCAGCCTGCTGTTCGAACCGGGCGGCGACGACTTCTACGGGGTGCTGCGGGCCGACGTGCTGCGCCGGGTGAAACCGCTCGACAGCTACCATCACGCGGACCGCACGTTCGTCGCCGAGATCACCCTGCACGGGCCCTTCCACCAGGTGCCGGAGCTGCTGTACTTCCGCCGCGACCACCCCACCCGCGCCGAGCGGGCGAACCCGTCCAAGCGCGCCCGGTGCGTCAACCTGGACCCGCGCCGGGCGGGCCCGCTGCACCCGACGCCCCGTCTCCTCGCCGAGTACGTCTGGGGCTTCGCCTCGGCGATCCGGCGGGCGCCGCTGTCCCCGGCCGACCGCCGCGCGTGCCGCCGCCACCTGGCCGCCTGGCTGACCAGCCGGGTCCGACCGGGCACCGGTGAGCGGGTCGAGGACCGCGCCCCGGTCGACCCGGCCCGGCTCACCGTCTCCGTCGACGCCCTCGTCGCCGGTCGTGAGGGGAGGCGGGCATGACGCCCCCGGACGGAACTCCGGTGCGCGTCGGGGTCTTCGGTCTGCTCGGCTCCGGCAACCTCGGCAACGACGGGTCGCTGGAGGCGGTGCTCGGCTACCTCCGCACCGCGCACCCGGACGCGGTCGTGGACGCGCTGTGCGGCGGGCCCGAGGTCGTCACGGCGCGGTACGGCATCCCCGCGACGCGGCTGCACTGGTACCGCGGGGAGTACCGGACCGCGTCGCGTGCGGGCGCGATCGCGGCGAAGGGTCTGGGCAAGCTCGTCGACGCGTTCCGCACCGCCGCGTGGGTGCGCCGGCACGACGTGGTGATCGTGCCGGGCATGGGCGTCCTGGAGGCGACGCTGCCGCTTCGGCCGTGGGGCTTCCCGTACGCGCTGTTCCTGCTCTGCGCGTCCGGCCGGCTGCTGCGCACCCCGGTGGCGCTGGTCGGCGTCGGCGCCGCCACGATCGGCAGCCGGCCGACCCGGGCCCTGGTGCGCTGGTCGGCCCGGCTGGCCGCGTACCGCTCGTACCGGGACGCCCAGTCCCGCGACGCGCTGCGGGCGATGGGCGTGGACACCGCGGACGACGCGGTCTTCCCGGACCTCGCGTTCGCCCTGCCGACGCCGCGGCCGGGCGGGCCCGCCGGCCCGCCCGGCCTGGTCTGCGTCGGCGTCATGGCCTTCCACGGCAGCGACGACGACCGGGCCCGGGCCGCGGAGATCCACCGCCGCTACCTCGACGGGACGACGCGCTTCGTCCGCACGCTGGTCGAGGACGGCCGTCCGGTCCGGCTGCTCACCGGCGACGCGTGCGATGCGCCGGTGGTCGCCGCGATCCTCGACGCGGTGGACTCTCCCCTGGTCACCGCCGCCGAGGCGGCCTCGCTCGCCGACCTGATGGCGGAGACGGCCGCCGCCGACACCGTGGTGGCGATCCGGTACCACAACCTGATCTGCGCGCTGAAGGTCGGCACGCCGACGCTCGCCCTCAGCTATGCGGCGAAGAGCGACGCGCTGATGGCCCGGATGGGCCTCGGCGCGTACCGCCACCCGGCGCGCGAGGTCGACGCCGACCGCCTGCTGGAGCAGTTCCGGGCCCTGGAGAAGCACGCGGCCCAGCTGCGGCGGATCCTCGTCGAGCGGAACCTGGCCGCCACCCGGCAACTCGACCGCCAATTCGCCGCCTTGACCACGGCCCTGTTCCCGGCGGCCGACCAAGCCCGCGCCCGCGCCCCGCAGGAGGCCCCGTGAAAGTGACCCGAGTCCCCGAGATCGCCGGCGCGTACCTGTTCGAGCCGACGCCGTACGCGGACGAGCGCGGCTTCTTCTGCCGCACCTTCGACGCCGACGTGCTCCGCTCGGTGGGCCTCGACCCGGGCGCCTTCGTCCAGGACAGCGTGTCCCGCTCGGTCCGGGGCGTGCTGCGCGGCCTGCACCTGCGCTCCGGCGCCGGCGAGGCCAAACTGGTGCGCTGCTCCTACGGGCGGATCTTCGACGTCGTCGTGGACCTGCGGACGGACTCGCCGACGTACCGCAACGTGGCCACCTTCGAGCTGTCCGGCGAGACGCAGCCGACCCTGTACGTCCCGGCGGGGTGCGCGCACGGTTTCCAGGCGCTGACCGGGACCGCCGACACCTCGTACCGGATCGACCGTCCGCACGATCCGGCCGAGGACGTGACGATCGCCTTCGACGACCCGGAACTCGCCATTCCGTGGCCGCTGCCGGCCACCTCGATGTCCCGGCGGGACCGGGAGGCGCCGAGCCTCGCCAACGCCCTTGCAAAGAAAGAGAGTTGAGGCAGACGTGCGCACCGAAGACAGCGAACGGCTCCGCCTGCCCCGGTCGCGGCAGGCGAACGAGCGACTGCACGCCCTGGTCCCCGGGGGCGCGCACACCTACGCCAAGGGCGACGACCAGTACCCCGAGAACCTCGCCCCCGTCATCAGCCACGGCCGCGGTGCGCACGTGTGGGACGTCGACGGCAACCGGTACGTCGAGTACGGCTCCGGCCTGCGGTCGGTCAGCCTCGGGCACGCCCACCCCCGCGTGGTCGAGGCGGTGCGGCGGCAACTCGACCGCGGCGCCAACTTCGTCCGGCCGTCCATCGTGGAGGTCGAGGCTGCGGAACGCTTCCTGGCCACGGTGCCCACCGCCGAGATGGTGAAGTTCACGAAGAACGGCTCCGACGCCACCACCGCCGCGGTGCGCCTGGCCCGCGCCGTCACCGGGCGCCCGCGGGTGGCGGTCTGCGGCGACCAGCCGTTCTTCTCCGTCGACGACTGGTTCATCGGCACCACGCCGATGTCCGCCGGCATTCCGGCGGCGACCACCGAGCTCACCGTGACGTTCCCGTACGGGGACCTGGCCGCCACGGAGGAGTTGCTGACCCGCCATCAGGGCGAGATCGCCTGCCTGGTCCTCGAACCCACAGGCCGGACCGAGCCGTCCCCGGGCCCTGCGCTGCGTTCGAGCGGGGCGGAGCCCACTCCGGCCTACCTCGCCGGGCTGCGCCAACTGGCCGACCGGCACGGCTGCGTCCTGGTCTTCGACGAGATGATCACCGGCTTCCGCTGGTCCGAGGCGGGCGCCCAGGGCCTGTATGACGTCGTCCCCGACCTCTCCACGTTCGGCAAGGCACTGGGGAACGGCTTCGCCGTCTCCGCGCTCGCCGGCCGCCGCGAGCTGATGGAACGGGGCGGGCTGCGGCACTCCCGCGACCGGGTGTTCCTGCTGTCCACCACGCACGGCGCGGAAACGCACTCCCTCGCCGCCGCGATGGCCGTGCAGCGCACCTACACCGAGGAGGGGATCACCGCGCGGCTGCACGCCCTCGGCGAGCGGTTGGCCGCCGGGGTCCGCGACGCCGCGGCGAGCGCGGGCGTCGGCGACCACGTCGTCGTCCGGGGCCGGGCCAGCAACCTGGTCTTCGCCACCCTCGACGAGAACCGGCAGCCGTCGCAGCAGTACCGCACCCTGTTCCTGCGCCAGCTCCTCGCGGGCGGGGTGCTGGCCCCGTCGTTCGTGGTGAGCAGCGCGCTCGACGACGCCGACATCGACCGCACCGTCGACGTGGTGGCCCAGGCATGTGCGGTGTACCGGAAGGCGCTGGAGGCCGCCGATCCGACCCCCTGGCTGGCCGGGCGACCCGTGAAGCCCGTGTTCCGTCGCCTGGCGTGACGCGGGGTGACATGACGCGACGTCAGCGAAGCGCCTGCCGGTCGGCGTCGGCCGTCCGGTCGACCAGCCACGCGGTCGCTGACGTCACCGCCAGCGCGGTGCACCAGCCGCCGAGGACGTCGGTCGGGTAGTGCGCGCCCAGGGTGACCTGTGCCCACCCCATCGCGCCGCCGGCCACCAGCGCCGCGGCGCACACCAGCAGCGTGCCGGCCGCCCCGCCGAGGCCGCGCCGGCCGGTCACGAGCAGCGTCACGACGAGGCAGAGCGCGGTGAAGAAGGCGGTGTGCCCGCTCGGGTAGGACAGGTTGTCGCCGTGGATGGTGCGTCCCACCAGGGACTTGAGCAGCGTCGCCGTTCCCACGGTCAGGCCGGTCGCGGCCACCACGAACACCGCTGCGCGGGGGCGCCTGAGCAGCAGGCAGCCCGTCACGGTGGCCACGACCAGCGTCGTCGATCCGGCGGGCTCCCCCAAGAAGTCCATGGCCAGAGCGACGTACCGCCACGACGGCCCCGCACCGTCCACGGCCGCCGAGATCCACGCGTCCACGGCGTCGGGCCTGCCGTCGCCGGCATGGAGGACCCCGAGCACGGCGACCACCAGCGCGGCGAGGGCCGCAAGCGGCCCGAGCCATCGCCGCAGCAGTGCCGGCAGCACCGCGGCGGGCGGGCGGCCGCTCACCGGCCCACCGTTTCCGGTCGACCTGCGGCGGGGACCTCGCGGCCTGCCGTGCGCAGCGTCGGACGTTTCGGGATGGCGATCCACCGCGAGCCCCCCATCGTTTCCGGCCCACCCTCAAGCGACCATGAGCGCCCCGCGGACACCCGCTCCCGGCCGGTACGCCGCCGCAGGAGCCGACGTCCGGTGCGGTTGCGGTGCGGTGCGGTGCGGTGCGGTGCCGAACGCTCCCGCCTGGCCATCATTCCGGGCCAATTCAGCGGGAACGGCCGCCAGTTGTCACCCTAGCCAACCAAGGCGCCGCGGCGCGCCGGGGCCATCGCTTTGCGCGCCGCTGAGACCGTCGGGGCGGTCTCAACGGCGCGGGAACAGAGCGTTGACGGACGCACCCAAGCCTTCCGCCCACCTCGACCTCCCCCGTGGCCAGGTTGGCTGCTTGCGTGCGACCGCTCCGTGGAGGGCGGGCACCTCACCGACGTGACGTTCGACGACGTCGCGCAACGGCTGAAAAGTGCGCCGACCAGCAACGGATGATCTTCTGTCACCCACCAGCCTCACCCATGCCTCCCGGGAGCGGGTATAAGCAGAAGTACGTATCGACTACGGGGGATCGCCATGTCGGAGCTGTCCGCGCGCGAGTACGCACGGATCCTGGACCTGGCCACGGCCGCACTGCACGAGCGCTGCCCGGACCGGCTGTGGCCACTGCTGGCCGCGGAGGTGCCACGGGCCTGCGGTGGCGACGACTTCTTCCTCCGCAAGTCGGAGGAGTGGAGCGCGAGGGCGGGCACGGTCCGCCTGTGGACACCGGGCAGTTCGGGAGCAGGCGGCGTGGCCGACGAGGCGGGCCGGGCCCTCCGGCACGGCTATCCCTGGGCCGCCTACGCACGCTCCACCACGGACCGCGCCCCGGTGACCGCGTCCCAGGCAGCGGGCGAGAAGGCGTGGCACACGAGCCGGACCGCCGACACGATGCGCACGGCCTTCGGCACGGACCACGTCCTGGGCCTCCCCCTGCCCCGCGCGTCCGGCCCCTTCAACGGCTACCTGCTCTACCGCACGGGAAGCCCTTTCACGGCCGCCCACTTGGCCCGCGCCAAGCGACTGCAGCCCGTACTCGACGGCATCGAGCGGCAACACGAACTCCTCGTCCGATGGCGACACGCCACCCAGGCGTCCCACCCGCACACCGACCCCGATGAACGGGCGACCGACTACGGACTGACCCCGCGGGAGATCAGCGTCCTGTCACTGCTCGCCCAGTGCCTGACCGCCGCCACCATCGGAAGGCGCCTGGGCATCTCGCCGCGCACGGTCCACAAACACCTCGAAAACCTGTACCGCAAGATGGGCACCACCGACCGCGTGGCCACCGTCCTCCGCGCCAGGGCGAGCCACCTCCTCCCCCACTCCCCCCACCCGCGGGCATGACGTCGCCTCCGATGCCCGAAAGGCGCTCGGCCCGCTCCGGGACGCTTGGGGTACGGCGGCGGGCAGGCCGGCGAGCGCACGGTCCGGTCCGGCGCACCGCCCCGTCGGGAGCCTTGTCGCTACCTCCAACATCCGCATCACAAATGCAGGGCATTTTGGGGAAACGCCCAAGCAATTGCCAGGGGATTGTCGAATCCTAGCCGCATATGCAGGATGGATCGTGTCACGCTGCAAAGGAGGCGGTCAGGTGGGCGACGGAGAGCACCGCAGCGCCTTCCGCACAGGGCTCCGGGGCACCGAGGCGGGCGCGGGACCGCTTGCGGAGTCCGTCCCGGAACGGGCTCCGGCCGATCCCGTGACGCCGCCCCCGTCCCGGCCGCCCGAAGCCGTGACGGGTCACCAGCCGACCGCCCCCGCGCGGGCCGCCGACGGACGGCGACGCTTCCCGCTCCGGTCGTAGCTCCCGCATGCGCCCCGCGGCCCGGCCGGCACAACCGGCGGTTCGCGGGCCCCACCCCTGACCCTGCTCACGAGGCGAGGCAAGACCACATGACGACACGCACCACGGACGGCAGTGCCGGCGACGTCCACCACGGGACCGTCGGCACCGACCACTCGTCCTACCGTCGGCCCGACGAGCGCATCGCCCGGTTCGTCGCCGAGGCCCTGGGCGACTCGCGGACCGTCCTCAACGTCGGCGCCGGCGCCGGGTCGTACGAGAGCGCGGGGCACACCGTGACGGCGGTCGAGCCCTCGGAGTCGATGCGTGCCCAACGGCACGCGCGGCTCACCCGGGCGATCGACGCCGTCGCCGAGCACCTGCCCTTCGCCGACGGCGAGTTCGACGCGGCGATGACGCTGTTCAGCGTCCACCAGTGGTCGGACGCCCGGTTGGGACTGCGCGAGCTGCGGCGCGTGACCCGCGGGCCGGTGGTCGTCCTGACCTGCGATCCCACCCTGGTCCGGGACTTCTGGCTGTACCGGTACGCGCCCGAGGTCCTGGACACCGAGTCCCGCCGCTACCCGCCCCTCGCGGACGTGACCGCCGCCCTGGGCGGCACCGGCACCGTGCAGACCGTGCCCATCCCGTTGGACTGCACCGACGGGTTCAACGAGGCGTACTACGGGCGCCCCGAGATGCTGCTCGACCCGGCGGCCCGCCAGGCGTGTTCGGCCTGGAGCTTCGTCGACGACCGGGTCCGCGAGCACTTCGACACGTCCCTGCGCCGTGACCTGGACAGCGGTGCCTGGGACGAGGAGTTCGGCCACCTGCGCGGTCAGCCGACGTACGACGGGTCGCTCGTGATCGTGCGCGCGACCCGGTGAGAGGAAGAGGAACGCACGATGGCAGTACCCGACCGGATGGACGAACAGCTTCGGGCCCTGGGGTTGGTGGAGGCGCAGCGGACGGCCCAGGCCCTGTTCACGGAGGTCGTGGCCCGCGGTCTGGTGGCGCCGGGCCGCAGTGAACGCGCGGCGGGCGACCGGATCGGGCAGCTGGCGGGAGAGCGGTTCGGTACGGCCCCGCGCCACCGCGGGTGCATCGTCCGCTCCGGCCCCCACGCCGCCCTCCCGTACGGGGAGGAGCGGCCGGACCGCGTCATCGGGGAGGACGACCTCGCCGTCGTCGACCTGGGGCCGCTGCTCGGCGCGTCCGAGACGGACTTCGCGCGGACCGTGGTCCTCGGCGACGATCCGGCCAACAAGCGCCTCCACGAGGACCTGCCGAAGGTGTTCGCCGCCGGTCGCGAGGCGTTCCACGCGGACTCCGCCCTCACCGCCGGCCAGCTCCACGCCGAGGTCAAGGCGCAGGCCGCCAAGGCGGGCTGGGCGCTGGGCGGTTGGCACGCCGGTCGCCTGGTCGGCACGCCGTCGGCCCCGAACGCCCCCGGCACGCCGGCCGACGCGTACCTCGCTCCGGGCAACGACCGGCCCCTGCGCCGCACGGTCCAGGGCGGATGGCGGGCCCACTGGATCCTGGAGATCCACCTGATCGACGAACACCACGGCTTCGGCGGCTCGTACAAGCAGCTGCTGGACCTGGTGTGAGGTCGGCCGTCGGCAGCGGACCGGTCGCGACGAGCGGTACCGGGCGGTCGCCGGGCCGGCCGGAATGATCACGGCGAGCGGGTAGGACGGAAACCTTCTCCGGTTTCCCCATCCGGGGCGCGTGCACATATGCATCAGCCGGCTGGATCGGTGTCTTATTTGCCAGGACCGAAGTACCGACAGGCCCGCATCTGCAATTTCCCAGCATTTCCTCGCGGGACCTTGCAGCCTCGTCAAGAAGACACAAAACCCCAGTTCAGATGGGCTGATGTCGAGGCGAGCCAGGACGTCGCGGGGTGCTCCTGGAATGCGCCACGGAGTTGCGCCCATTTGGCTGGCGAATGCGTAACGGGAACTCCGGGCCGGGTTTTCCATCCGGTATTGTCGGCCGTGACGCACGTCGTGGAAGTGCTTGCCGATTCGTTTCCGACTTTGTGAGGCGTGTTTTCATGAGCCTGTCCATCCGCAACCAAATTGCCGGCACGGTCCTCTCCGTCACCGCCGGCGAGGCCATGGCGTCGGTGAAGGTCCGTCTGGCCGGTGGCCAGGACATCACCGCCGCGATCACCACTGACGCGGTGAAGGACCTGGGCCTGGCCGAGGGGTCCGCCGTCACGGCGCTGGTGAAGTCCACCGAGGTCGCCCTCGCGACCCGCCCGGTCGAGGGCATCTCCATCCGCAACCAGCTCGCGGGCACCGTCACCGACGTCTCCACCGGTGGCGCCATGGGCGCGGTCAACGTCGCCGTCGAGGGCGGTGGGCTGACCGCCGCGATCACCAAGGACGCCGTCGAGGAACTCGGGCTGGCCTCCGGCACCGCCGTCGTGGCCCTCATCAAGTCCACCGAGATCTCCCTCGCCGCCGCCTGAGCATCCCCCCCCCCCGCCGAGGGCCGCGTACCGCAGAGGTGCGCGGCCCTCGGTGCGGCGCCCGGGCTCACACCCACCAGCCGTGCGCCGTGAGCAGAGCGGAGCGCAACGGCAATCCACCGGCCAGGAGCCGGAAACGCCCCGGCCCGACAGTGGTGTTCATGTTTCCCGCGACCGCCACCTCCCCGCCGGCGCCGCCCACGGCGGTGCCCTGGACGCACGCCCGCGTGCTGGCGCACGGCGCGGCACGGCCGTCCCCGGCCCGTACGGTGCCGCTGCGGGCGGCCGCCGGGCTGACGCTGGCCGGTGACCTCCGCGCCCGGCACCCGCTGCCGGCGTTCGACACCGCCGCCATGGACGGGTACGCCGTGGCGGGCCGCGGCCCCTGGCGCGTACGCGCGGCGCTCCGGGCCGGTGGGACCTGGGCGGACACGCTCAACGCGGGAGAGTGCGTGGAGATTTCCACCGGGGCTCGCCTACCGGCGGGGGCCCGCGCCGTGCTGCCGTTGGAATCCGCCGCGGTCGGCGCCGACGGCAGCGTGGCCGGCCCCCTGCCGCCACCGGGCCGGCACGTCCGCAAGGCCGGCGAGGACGCCCCGGCGGGCCACCGTCTCGCCCCCGCGGGGACCAGGATCGGGCCCGCGCTACTCGGCCTGGCCGCATCCGGCGGCCACGACACCCTGCCGGTGCACGCCGGCCCGCGCGTCGGAGCACTGGTCACCGGGGACGAACTGGACCAGTCGGGCATCCCCCGCCCCGGGCGGGTGCGCGACGCCCTCGGACCGGCGCTGCCCGCTCTGATCGCCGAACTCGGCGGCCGGAGCTGCGGGGTGCGGCACGTCCCCGACCGGCCGGCGGGAGGGCTGGCCGCGGCCGTTCAGGGGTGGCACGACGTCGACGTCGTGGTGGTGGCGGGCTCCACCTCCGTCGGCGTCACGGACCAGCTGCGTCGGCTGCTCGACGACGCGGGAGCGCGGCGGGTCGTCGACACGGTCGCCTGCCGCCCGGGGCACCCGATGGTGCTCGCCCAACTCCCGGACGGGCGCTGGGTGGTGGGGCTGCCGGGGAATCCCTACGCGGCCCTGGTCGCCGCCCACACCCTGCTCGGCCCGTTGCTCACCGGTCTGTCCGGTCGGCCGTTGCCCGCCCTGCCGCACGTCCCCGTGTGGGGGCCGGTGCGGCCCGCCCGTGGGCGGACCCGGCTGGTGCCCGTCGCCTGGGACAGCGCCGGGGCCAGGATCGTCGGCGGTCACGGTTCCGCGTTCCTCCACGGCGCCGCCATGGGTGACGCGCTTGCCGCCCTCGCTCCCGACTGGGCCGACGGCGGCCCGGCACCCCTGGTCCTGACGTTCGGCTGATCGGAGCCGGCGCACCAGTGGGGCGGGGCGCCGGCGGTGTGGGCGGGTCAGCGGTCCGGCGGGCTGTGTTCGACGGGCTCGGGTCCGCGCTCCGCCGGGGTGTCGGCGACCTCGCGCAGGCGTCGGCGGCCGACGAGCAGCGGCAGTTCGAGGGGGAGGCCGACGACGACCTGCGGCAGGTTCTGCTGCACGTGGAAGAGGAGGGCGAACGCCAGCGCGGAGCTGGGCAGTACGTGCATGAGGTTGAGCGCGTAGAGGGCGCCGACCTCGAAGGTGCCGAAGTGTCCGGGGGCGACCGGCAGCATGTTGGCGAAGTCGATCAGGAACAAGGTGAGGATCGCGGCGGCGACCGGCAGGCGGATCCCGAGCGCGTGGAGCACGACCGCCGCACCCGCGACGTCGGCCGCCTCGCCCACCAGCATCACCCCGAGCATCGCGACGACCCGCCGCGGTTCCCGCAGGGAGTACATGCCGCCGACCACGCCGCCGAGGAACTTCGGCAGCCGCTCGGTCCTGCCGCGGCGCGCGATGACGATCAGCACGCCCAACTGCACGACCATGAAGGCCGCGAACACCGCGATGCAGCCGCTCACCACGCCGGGGACGCCGTCGAGGAGCCACGGCACCGGCGTCACCAAGATGGCCAGCCCGAGGGCGCCGAACAGCTTCTCCAGCCAGATGAGGGCGCCCGTGGTGGCGACGGGGACGTCGTCCCGCTTGAGGAACCACAGGCGGATCAACTCGCCGGCCCGTCCCGGGCTGATGGCCGAAGCGGCCTGTGCCGAGAACTCGTAGCGCAGCAGTCGCCCCCGGGGAACCGGGTGCCGGGAACCCAACATGATGCGCCAGCCTTCGGCGCTGACGTACTGGCTGAACACGTTCAGCAGGAGCGCCACCACGAGCAGCCACGGCGTGGCCCGTTCGAGGGCCCGGCCCAGGGCCGCCACGTCGATGCCCCGCACGAACCACCACAGCGCTCCGCCGATCGCCGCGACGTTCAGGACGCGGAACGCGATGCCGGCCGCGCGCTTCGCCCGGCTCCTGCGGTCGTTCACCGGTCGGGCCCGAGACGGCCGTCCGGATCGCCCGCGGTGACCGGCGACGCGCTGCGCGGGAGCCGACGCGAGGCCGCGGCGGCCGGCCAGCGGGCGCGCTCGCGCGCGTAGGCCGCGACCAGGGCACGGGTGTCGATGCCCACCGACGCGCGGAGCCGGCCGAGGCTGTGGTGCATGAGGTCCCGCCACGGCAGCGTGTGCAGGGGCCTGATCCCGGTGTCCCTGGCGAAGTCGACGGCGGTGCGGAACACCTCCAGGTCGGTGCGGGAGAACCGGAATCCGCCGCGGTACAGGTGGCGGGCGCCCAGGGCGAAGACCTTCTCCTGCCAGGCGCCCAGGGCTCCGCTGGCGCCCATGGTGAAGCCGACCACGAACGCCTCGTCCGGCGGGAGCGTGCCGCGGCCGAGCAGGATGTGGATGCAGTCGTGCCCCAACAGGTCGACGGCACCCGGCAGCGCGACCGGGCTGGCCGGGTTTTCCAGGAGCCTGACGTACCAGGGGATCGCCGCGGAGTCGTCACCCGGCATCGCGTCGTAGACGGTGCGCAGCGTCACCGTGTCGTCGAGCCCCGGATTCCATGCGGCGAGCGGTCCTCGCGTCGGCACCTTCGTCCCCCCGTCAGTAGACCCGGCCGACGTCGCCGTCGACGGTGACGAGCTGGCCGTCCTGGATCAGCTTGGTGGCGTTGTTCGTGCCCATGACGGCGGGGATTCCGTACTCCCGCGCCACGATGGAGCCGTGCGACAGCGCGCCGCCGGTGTCGGTGACGACCCCGCCGGCGATGGCCAGCAGGGGTGACCAGGCCGGGGTGATGTAGGGCGCGACCAGTACGTCGCCGGCCTGGAACGTCGGGAAGTCGCGCACCGAGAAGACGCGGCGGGCGGGGGCCGTCACGCGGCCCGGGCTGACCGGTGAGCCGTGCAGCCCCGCGCCCTCCTCGGCCTTGGCCTGGTGTCCGACGAGGGCGACCGAGGTGACGTCCACCTTGCCCATGAAGATCCGGGCTTCCGCCGGAACCTGCGGGGGCGGGCTGAGGAGCCTCTGCTCCTCGCGGCGTGCGCGCCGCCGGTCCACCACGTCGTCCCAGGTCTTCGGGGGCTGTCCGCGGCCGATCGTCCTGAGTTCGCCGTGCAGTTCGTCGCCGGTGAGGAAGAAGACGTCGTCCGGGGAGCGCAGCCCGCCGGCCGTGGTGAGCCTGCGCCCCAGTTCCAGGTAGGCGCGCCGCATGATCGGCCAGCCGCGGGTGAAGTGGAAGAGCGCCTGGTCACGGACCTGTCCGTAGCGGCGGTTCCAGCTGAGCAGGGCGGCGAGGGCGCCGCGCCGGAGCGGGAAGGGGCGCAGTGCCGCCTCCATCTGGGCCCGTGCGGAGGTGCGGCGGCGGGCCAGGGAACGCATCCGCTCACGCGGGTCGGCGGCCCGGCCGTCGCGGTACGCCGCGATGGTGGTGCGGAACGTCGACGGGTCCTCGGCGGGCGTGGGCTCGACGAAGTCGAGGTGGTAGACCTGATGGCCGTACCGCGCGAGGAACGTCTCGAAGGTGCGCTCCGCCTCGTCGTCGTCCCGTTCGGCGCGCGCGAGGTCGTGGAGGGCGAAGGTGGTCTCCGAGGTCTTGCTCGGGAAGCCCTGCAACAGGGCTCCGTGGCCCGGGACTTCGGCTCCGGCGTCCTTCAGCGGCTTGGCGATGTGGGGGTAGGCGGTGGCCAGGAGCCATTCGCCGATGTTCCAGTACCAGGCGAGACCGCCGAGGATGGCCCAGTACGTGCCGCTCAGTTCCTGCGCCTCGGCTATGAGGCGGAGGAGGTCGTCGGTGGCCAGTTGGGTCAGGTCCTTGCGGCGCATCGCCTCAAGCCGCGCGACGTGCCGCGGCAGGATCACCGTGCGCCAGCGCCGCTCCAGCGGACCGAGGTGGAACCGGTAGCAGTTGAGCGCCAGTTTCACCGTCCTGAGCGGGTACTTGTTCATGGGGTAGTCGAGGCGCAGGTAGGCGAAGCCGTTGATGGTGCCGGACATCGGCTTGGGCAGCAACGGGTTGGTGAGCTGCTCGGCCGCGGGCCCGGCCCAGTTCTGTGACCAGTGCGCGACCAGGCAGGGGAAGAGTGTGGTGGCGAAGAGCGGGGACAGCGGCTCCGGCAGCCAGGAGTCGCAGATGCTGATCCGCGCCCACCACGCCCCGTCGACCGGACTCTGCCAGCGCACGGGGGTCGGCGCGGTCCGCGCCGGTGCCCGGTCCGTCAGGGGCCGTGCCTGGAGGATCGCGATCCGGTCCGCGTGGACCGCCCACTCCACGTCCTGGGGGCGGCCGAAGTGCGCCTCTATCGTGCGGCCGTACCCGGCGAGTGCGACGGCCTGCTCCGCGGTGAGCGAGGCCGCGTCCTGCCGGTCGGGCGGCACGTCGACGACGGCGGTGCCGATGGGGGCTTCGGCTCCCGCTCCTTCTCCTTCCCCTGCTCCTTCCCCTTCTCCTTCGCCGGCTGCGTCCGCGGGTACGACCATCCGCGCCTTGTGCGCGAGCTGCGTGCTCACGACACGTGCGTCGGCACGGGACACCTCGAAGCGGTCCGGGGTGACGAGGCCGCCGACCACCGCCTCGCCGTAGCCCCAGCTCGACTCGATGACGGTCCGTCCGGCGGGGGGCGGATCGCCCGCCCCGTCGGTGGCGGTGGTGGTGCGCGGGTCGACGGTGAACATCACGCCGGCCGACTCCGCGGGCACCAGGGCCTGGACGACGACCGCCATGCCGGCCGCCGCGTGCGGGAGCCCTTGGCGCTCCCGGTAGCGGATCGCGTGGACCTGCCACAGGGAGGCCCAGCAGCGTCTGACCGCGGTCACGACGTGCTCGGGGGATCCCACGGCGAGTTCGGTGTGGTACTGCCCGGCGAAACTCGCGGTCGCGGAGTCCTCGGACGTGCCCGAGGAGCGGACGGCGACCCCGCCGCCGTCCGGGCGGACGGCCCGGTACGCCCGTGCCATCGCGTCCAGCAGCGGCTGGGCGAGGTCCACCGTCAGGATCGTCTTGCGCAGCAGGCGGGCGCAGTCCTCGATTTCGCCGTCCGTGGCGCCGGCGGCGAGCCGCGCGGTGAGGGCGTCGAGCGGTGGCCCGAGTACGGCCGCCGTCGTGGTCCGGTACACGGAGATCGGCAGGCAGAAGCCGTCGGGGACGGGCAGTCCCGCGGACATCAGCTCGCCGAGGTTCGCGGCCTTCGCGCCCGCCCGGGTGGCGTCGTCCGCCCGCAGGTCTCGCAGCATCACGACGTCAGGCATGGTCGGCCACCCGGTCCACCCACTGTTGGTAGTGCTTGCGGAACCTCAGCACGCCCCGGTCGCGTTCGAGGTAGATGCCGTGGCGGTCGCCGGGTTCCATGGTGTTGAAGACCGGCAGGTCCTGGTGGGAGGCGAAGGTGATCTCCAGCCGGTTCGCCAGGTAGTGCCGCAGGTCCCGCCAGCGGCGGCCGGTCGTGAGGACGGCCGCGGTGATGTGCTGGATCGTCCGGTTGGGTGCGATCGGTGTGGTGGCCAGCAGCAGCCGGTACTGCGGGACCCCGTCGGCCCAGTAGGAGATCCGCTGGCCTGCGGGCCAGCCGTCGACCCGCAGGACGAACTCGTCGGCGTTGGTCCCCAGCAGCCTGGTGACCGCGCCGAGTTTGCCGGTGTAGCCGGGCCACGTCAGTTCGGCGCCCAACCATGCCTCCGGGTCGATGGGCGGGCCGTGGTCCCGTGTCTGCTGCTGGTCGGTGAGCATCCGCAGTCCGCACGGCCCCGCGACCTGAAGTCCGTGGAGCGCGACGAGGTGGTCGGGGTCGTAGGTGTTCTCCAGGATGCGCCGGACCGTCGCCCCGGTGCTGTCGGCGAGCCGGAACCTGCGGTGGCCCGGCCGGTCCTCGTCGAGCGACGGCATCTCGGGCAGCGGGAACAGGGGTTCCTCGCTGCCGTACCAGGCCCATACGTAGCCGTAGCGTTCCACCGTCGGGTACGGCCGCAGGCGTGCCTTCGACGGGATCCGCGCCGTTCCCGGGAGGTCGACGCAGGTCCCGGAGCGGTCGAAGCGCCAGTGGTGGAAGGGGCAGCGCAGGTTGCCGTCGACGACGGTGCCGTCGGCCAGGCTGGCTCCCATGTGCGGGCAGTGGCGCGGCATCACCACCGGTCGGCCCGTGCCGTCGCGCCAGGCAACCAGCGGCTCGCCGAACAGCTTGAGCGCCCGGGGCCGCTTCGCCAACTGGCCGGCGGGGAAGGCAACGTACCAGCTCGCCGGGAGGTTGAGGCCGGCGGGCACGTGGGCGTCCGCCGCGGTCGTGTGGGGTGTCATGTCCGTGCCGTCCCGTCGTGCTCGGCGCGCTGCGCACGCTCCACCCAGGTCTGGTAGAGCTTGCGGAACTTGAGCACGCCGTGGTCGTTTTTGACCGGTACCCCGGAGTGCGTCTCCTGGGCGTGCCGGTAGATCATGAGGTCCTCCCGGGTGCCGAGCAGGTGTTGGGCCCGGTACGCGAGGTAGGTCGGTGCGTCCCGCCAGACGCGGCCCGATCGGCGCACGAGCGACCAACCCTGGAAGACGGTCCGGCCGCGGGAGACGGGTGTGATGCCGAGGAGTTCCTTCGCGACGACCTTGCCGTCGAGGAAGAACGTCAGCCGTTGGCCGCCGGTCCATCCGTCCACGAGGAGGGCGAAGCTCTTCCCCTCGATGCCCAGGGCCGTCAGCGCGCGGGGCAGTTGCAGCTCCCGCGAGGCGAGCCGCGCGCCCGCCCACACCTCGGCGTCGATGGGTGGGCCGTTCTCGGCCGCGGCCGCGGGGTCGGTGAGCATGGTCAGGTCCAGGGACCGGGCCGACTTCACGCCGTGCAGGGTGGTGAAGTGCGAGAAGTCGAAGGCGTTCTCCAGCACCCGCCGGGGGGAGGCCGGGGTCGTGTGGGAGAAGCGGTACGTCGCGTAGCGGTCGCGCTGCGATTCGAGTGCCGGGAAGTCCGGCAGCGGGTACATCGGTTCGTCGCCGCCGTACCACGCCCAGACGAACCCGTACCGCTCGATGACCGGGTACGTCCTGCGGTGCGCGGTCTCCGGGATGCGCCGTGCGCCGGGGACCCGGGTGCAGGTGCCCGACCCGTCGAAGCGCCAGTGGTGGAACCGGCAGCGCAGGTGGCCGTCGACCACCTTGCCCAGCGCCAGGCTCGCGCTGAGGTGCGGGCAGTAGCGGGGCATGACGACGGCACGGCCCGCGCCGTCGCGCCAGGCAACGAGTTCGCGGCCGAACAGGTCGAGCGCCCGCGGCTTGGCGAGCGCCGTGGACGGCAGCGCGACGTACCAGCCGGCGGCCAGTTCGGGCACGGCGGTCGGCGTCGGCCGTGCCTGCGGAGCCGGATCGCCCGTCATGTCGTCTCCCCGGGCAGTGTCGGGGCGGGGGCGGCCCGGTCCACCCACGACTGGTAGTACCTGCGGTACTTGATCAGGACGTTGTCGTACCGGACGTAGGTGCTGGGCCGTCCGGTCGCGGTGGTGTTGTAGATGGGGATGTCCTGTGCCGTGCCGCCACGGTTCTGCGCGTAGAAGAGGAGGGAGTACAGGAAGGTCTTCCAGTGTTTGTTGGATTTCCGCACGCCGGCCCAGCCCCGCTGGACGGTCCGGTACTCGCCGGTCGGCGTGATGCCCATCAGCACCTTGGAGATCTCTTCTCCCTCGATGTACGTGGTGAAGCGCTGGCCGCCGGGCCATCCGTCGATCAGGAGCCGGAAGTGGGGTCCCGAGCCGAAGGTGGTGACCATCTGGTGCACCCACCGGACCGGGTTCTCCCCAAGGCTCCAGGTCCGCAGGGTGCCGTCGACCTCCACGCCGAACCAGGCGTCGTCGGCGATCGGCGGCCCGTTGTCCCGGGCGTGCGCCTGGTCGTGCAGTTGCCGGAACGCCACCGGGTCCAGCGACATGCCGTGCAACGCCATGAAGTGGAAGTAGTCGATGGCGTTCTCCAGCAGCTGGCGGGCCGTGCCGGTGGTCCGGTCCGAGAAGCGGAAGCCCACGTAGTCGCCGCGGTCCTCCTCCATCGCCGGGAAGTCCGGCAGCACGAACTCCGGGTCCGGGCCGCCGTACCAGACCCAGACGTAGCCGTAGCGCTCGACCGTGGGGTACGGGGTCCGGCGGGCGGTGCTCGGGATCCGGTCGACGCCCGGGATCGCCACGCACGTCCCCGACGCGTCGAAGCGCCAGTGGTGGAACGGGCAGCGCAGGGCGCCGTCGACGACCCGGCCGAGCGCGAGGCTCGCCCCCATGTGCGGGCAGAAGCGGGGCATCACCACCGGCCGACCGGCGCCGTCGCGCCAGGCAACCAGCGGCTCGCCGAACAGTTCGACGGCGCGCGGGCGGGGACCCAGCTCCCGCGATGCGAGCGCGACGTACCAACTCGCCGCGAGATTGAGGCCGTTGGGGTTCGGAGGCAGTCCGGTACTCATGTGGTCCTGCGAGGTAGTCATGTGGTCAGCTCGTGCGGGTGCAGACGAACTCGGCCATCGCCAGCAGCGGAACCGCCGGCTGACCGAACGGAGCGATCTCCTTCTTGGCCGAGTCGACGAGTTCACGGGCGCGTTGCATGGACCCGTCGACGCCGAACAGCCTGGGATACGTGGCCTTGCGGGACTTCTCGTCCTTGTTCGGCGTCTTGCCGAGTTCCTGGCGGGTCCCGATCACGTCGAGGACGTCGTCGACGATCTGGAAGGCGACGCCGACCTTGCGCGCGTACCGGGAGAGCCGGGCGATCGTGTCGTCGTCGGCGCCGGCGAGGGTGGCTCCGGTCACCATGGCCGCGTCGATCAGCGAGCCGGTCTTGCGGGTGTGGATGAACTCCACGGTCTCCAGGTCGATGTCCTCGCGGCCCTCGCACTCGATGTCCACGGCCTGGCCGCCGACGAGTCCGGAGATCCCGACCCGGTTGATCAGCGTGTGCATCACGCGCAGGAGTCGTTCGGCGGGCACCTGGCGTGTGTTGAGCAGGATGAACTCCAGTGCGTACGCGAGCAGGGCGTCGCCGGCGAGCAGGGCGATGCCCTCCCCGAACACCTTGTGGTTCGCGGGCTTGCCCCGCCGGTAGTCGTCGTCGTCCATCGCGGGCAGGTCGTCGTGGATCAGTGACGCGACGTGCAGCATCTCCAGGGCGCACGCGGTGGGGATCGCCAACTCCGGATCGCCGCCGCTCAGGGAACAGCCCGCCAGGCAGAGGATGGGCCGTAACCGTTTCCCGTCCGAGGACAGGGAATACCACATCGACTCGAAGAGCCTCTCGGGATATCGAGGTTCGAGCGCGCTTTCCAGATGACTCGCAACAATCGCCTGTTGCGAATGCAGATATGCCGGGAGGTCGAACTTCGCCACGACATCGGCGCTGACTGTATCGTTCGCTATATCGATGTCCCCCATGGCCGCAACGTACCACCCTCCAATTCCGGAGATCTACGGTGCGAACCAGCCGACCGGCCGCAGCCTCGATGATCTTTTGAAGCACGCCGTACGCCATTCCGTCATCGCAGGCGAGAACGGCTCCCCCAGTGGCCCCTTGCTTCACCCGAGGGCGCCCGCTGAACGCACTTTTCAGCCACCGGCAGGAAATTGGAATGATCAATTTCGGTTTTCAATCCCGGCAAACTCGGACCAAACGGCAGATTAACTACAGGTGAACATGGCCATGCGCTCGACGTTCTGAACCATGTACGCTAACCGCCTGATCCAACTCACCGTCACGGGACCCGAATTCAACAAAGCGCACCGCTAAGCGAAGGACCCTGGATGGCTACACACGCGATACGCGCGAAGGAATTACCGAGGGAACGCGCCCTCGTCGAGACCGCCGCCCGCACTCTCCGCCGCCGCCTGACGGGGGCGTTGGAGGTTCCCGGCAAGGCGGCACGCATCGTCAAGGACTACGCCGGCGACCTGTACTTCCCGGCGAACCGCCTTTCCGTGCCCCAACGCCTGTGGTGCGCACCGCCGATCCTCCTGGTCGAGTACCTGGTGTACCGGGTCGATTCCGTCGCGGAGGGCGCCAGGGACGTCGACCTCGACGCCGCCAGGAACGACGACTACGCCAAACTCCACGCGTACAAGGCCCGGTTCGAGCGCCTGCTGCGCCGCCTCCACGCCCACAACGCGGTGGTCGCCCGGGAGATCGAGAACGGCGAGCGCTACGTCCGGCTGGAGAACAAGGTCACCTCCGGCCGCACCCTCGACCACGCGGACGTGCTGCGCCTGGCGGAACTGCGGCCGTCGGACGTGCGCCTGCTGCACGGCATGACCTTCGCCCTCCTCGGCCGGCCCTGCGACACGGCCCTGCTGAAGCTGCTGTGGCCCGTCGAGGTGCTCGCCGACATCGGCAACGACCTCTCCCAGTACCACCAGGACGTCGCCAGCGGCCAGTTCAACACCTACGCCGCGTTCGTCCAGCTCTACGGCGCCGCCGCCCCGGACCGGATCCGCACCGAAATCGCCCGCTACGAGCGGATGTTCCTCGACGAACTCGCGCGGTTCCCCCGCGCCCGACAAGCCGAGCTCCGGGCCCTGGCCACCCGGCGCTACCGACCCCTGACCGCGGTCGTCCCCGACGCCCTCCCGGCCGCTCCCGCACCTGCGGACCGCCCGTGATCAAGGACCCGCCCATCGTCGTCCTCACCGGCGTGCTGTGCGTGTTCTTCTGGATGGTCGCCTACGTCGCGATCATCCACCGGGGATTCCGCGACAAGACGTACGGCATGCCGCTCGCCGCCCTCGGCGCCAACCTCTCCTGGGAAGCGATCTACTCGTTCTTCCTGGACCCCATGGGCGACCACATCCACGCCCTCAGCATCCCCTGCTTCTTCATGGACCTGGTCATCGCCTGGCAGGTCTTCAAGTACGGCTCGCGCGAGCGCACGGCGACGCCCTTCGCCCGCAAGTACTTCAAGGCGCTCTTCTGCGCCGCGGTCGCCATCGCCTTCCCCCTCGTGTACCTGGCCTTCTACGAGTTCCACGACCCGCTCGGCGAGTACACCGGCTTCGGCATCAACTTCATGATGTCGTTCCTCTTCGTCGCCATGCTGACGCGCCGCGAGGGCGTCGCCGGCCAGTCCCTGTACGTCGCCGTGTCCAAGTGGCTGGGGACGCTCTTCGCCTACATCGCGACCGCACTGACGGTGACCACCAGCAAGAGCCACCCGATGCCCGACAGCCTGTGGTCCTTCGTGACCGGCACCGTCACCAGCACCTCCTATCCCCTGACCCCACTGATCAGCGTGCTGTACCTGGTCGTCTTCCTCGTCGACCTGCTCTACATCGCGCTGCTGTACGCCCGTCTCAAGGAATCCGGCATCTCCCCGTGGCGACGCTTCTGACGCCGGGGTGTCCATCGTGAGAATGGAGCACACCGATGACCACCCCGTCCTCAGGACCGAACATCATGGACCCGGCGCTCATCGCCGACCCCTACGGGGGCTTCGACCGCCTCAGGGAGGAGGCGCCCCTCGTCCGCGGACAGAGCGCGGACTCCACCCCGACCTGGTACGCGACGCGCTACGACGACGTGCGCGCCGTGCTCGCGGACCCCCGCTTCGTCGTCGACCCGGAACTGACGCCGGGCACCGAGGCCGTGGACAACCGCAACAGGATGCTCGACATGCTGGAACTCCCCGCGGAGTTCCTCCCCTACCTCAGCGAGTCCGTACTCGACGTCGACGGCGACCGCCACACCCGCCTGCGCGGCCTGGCGACCCGCGCCTTCACCGCACGCCGCGTCAACGCACTGCGGCCCCGGGTCGAGGCGATCACCGCGTCCCTCCTCGACTCCTTCGGCGACTCCGTCGAACTCATCTCGGAATTCGCCTACCCCCTGCCGATCGCGGTGATCTGCGAACTCGTCGGGATACCGGAGGAGGACCGCGGCCTGTGGCGCACCGCGGGCTCGGCACTCACCTCGATCGCACCGGGCTCCAAAGGGGCCGCGGCCCACGAACTGATCGAGTACACCCACGCACTGGTCGACCGGCGCCGCGCCGCACCCGCCGACGACCTGATCTCGGACCTTCTCAGGGTGCAGGACGAGGACGGCGACCGGCTCTCCGACGTGGAGCTGGTGACGATGCTCCTGGGACTGGCAACGGCCGGCCACGAGACCACCGCGAACCTCATCGGCAACGGGGCTCTCGCCCTCCTCAGCCACCCCGACCAGCTCGAAGCGCTCCGCCGCACCCCGGATCTGTGGCCGACGGCGGTGGACGAACTGGTCCGTTCGTGCGGTTCGATCCTCATCACCCAACTGCGCTACGCCACTGAGGACATCGAGGTCGGAGGGCAGACGGTCAAGGCGGGCGAGGCCGTCCAACCCGTCGTGGTGGCGGCCAACCGCGACCCCCGCGAATTCAGCCGGCCGGAATGCCTGGACGTGACGCGCCGGTCCGGCAAGCCCGGTGACGGCCACGTCGGCTTCGGCCTCGGCGCCCACTACTGCCTGGGGGCCGCACTCGCCAGACAGGAGTGCGAGGTCGCCCTGCGCAGTCTCTTCGACCGCTTTCCCCGCCTGGCCCTGGCGACCCGCGAGCACACCTGGGTCCCCGTACCGGGACTGCGCCAACTGACCTCGCTCCCACTGAAGTTGCACTAGCCTCCCGGGGCTCCCGGTCGCACTCGACGCGCACCGAAGAGCCCCGAACACCGGGCCAACAGAGCCCACTCGTATGCACGTTCAAAAACCTCTGTCGAATTCAGACAGCGGCGTTTGAATGCGAAGAACATCGCCGTCACAGCAAACTCGAAGGATATGCTTGAGCCGTGAATGCCACATGGGAGCCCACAGAAGGCGTCTTACAACTGCCATCGGGACGACTCATCCGCGGTCGCGGCCTACGGAAGCCGCTGCCCTCCGGACCGCAGCCCGACTTCGCCCTCTACTTGCGCGGCCGTCAACCCCCGACGGTCGACTGGGAAAGCCACTGGGTGCGCTGGCCCGACTTCTGGCTGCCCACCGATCGGGCAGCATTCACCGAATCGCTCCGCGATCTTCTGGAACGGGCCGAAAACCAACGCGTGGAAGTCGCCTGCGGCGGCGGCTTCGGACGCACGGGCACCGCCCTGGCATGCCTTGCCGTACTCGACGGGATCCCCAACGACAAAGCCGTGGCATACGTGCGCGAGCACTACTCCCACCGCGCCGTCGAAACGCCATGGCAGCGCCGCTTCGTCGCGCGCTTCGGCTGACCCCAGGCAATTCCCCGAGATCCCCGTTTTCGTGATCACCGCGGGCCGACATTGCTCCCCGCACGGAAAAGCGGAAAGCGGGAGCCCTCACGGCGCCCGGACCGCACGCGACAGCCGTCGACTCGGCCGCGCAACGCAGCCCGCCGGAATCGTTCCGGCGGGCTGCGTCGTGTCCCGGAGCGCCGGCCCGGCCGGCTGAGGCATCCCACGGGGACGGTGGCGCCGGCCCCGCGGTCCAGCCGTCTGCACCCAACTGCCTGGCCGCGGAGAGACGACCTCTACAGTGCATCCAGGAGTGTCAGCCGCGGCCCGAACGAGAACGCGTGCACCGAGTTCGGGCAGGCGTGGTGCAGACCGGTCAACCGCTGCGGCTGTGGGGGCGGTGAGTCAGGTCAGAGGGCAGGCAGTGGGCGATTCGGTCGGGACGGGCGCGGCACAGACACCCGTTGACGTGCAGGAGGGGTCGGTGTTGCGGCCGCGCGGGCTGGTCGACCTGCGGGACGCGGGCGACGTACCGGCCGTGTTGGCTTATCCCCCGGGTGCCGTGGTGGTGGTCTCCGGCCTGCCGGGCAGCGGCAAGAGCACGCTGCTGCGGCGCTGGTCGAGGGCTGCCGCGGTGATAGATCCGCGCGTGGTCCACGTCGCCTGTGAAGCGGTGATGCCGGCGTGGCTGCCCTACGCCGCGTACCGGCCCTGGGCGCGGTGGCGGTACTTCCGTTGGCTGCGGGCCGCGGTGCGCGGCGGCGAGCCGTTGCTGGTGCACGACTGCGGAGGCCGACCGTGGATGCGCCGCTGGCTCGCCGGCAGTGCGGGGGCACAAGGACGCGAACTGCACCTGGTCCTCCTGGACGTGGGGGTCGCCGAGGCCCTGGCGGGCCAGGCGGCCCGTGGCAGATGGGCTCCGCGCAGTGCGTTCACCCGGCATCGCCGTGGGCTGGACCGGCTGCTCGGCACGTTCTCCGGGCTCGGGGAGGCGGCCGCGCCCCGTGGTCCCGCGCGCGAGGTCAGGTCGGTGGTCCTGCTGGACCGCGGTTCGCGGGAGCGGGTGTCGGTGGTGGAGTTCGGCGACGGACGGGTCCGGTCCGTCCGGTCGTGAACGACGGCCGCGCCGACGCCGCAGTGCGCGCGGCGGAGTGCGCCGCCCCCTGCGAACGGTGATTGCAGGAGGGACACAGAGTTGCCAGTTTCCCCACTGTTTACCCGACGGACACCATAGTTGGGCCTACTAAGGCGCCAGCTTGTTCCGTCATGACGTCGAACAGGTGCTCACCCCCCACGTGCATCCCCTGTGTGGCCCCACAGGAAACCCCTCAAACCGCTGTGCGTACCCCCTGGAGAGACCGTGACCGTGCTCCTACCGAGGACCGCCGCCCTCACCGGCATCCTCACCACCGCCGCCGCACTCGCCCTCAGCGCCTGTGGCGCGGCCTCCGACGCGTCGACCACTGCCGACGGGAGGAGCGCGGCCAGCGCGACCTCGGCCGGGGACTTCGGCGGCGTCGACGCCCTGGCCAAGGAGGCCAAGAAGGAGGGCACCCTGCACGCCATCGCACTGCCCCGCGACTGGGCCAGCTACGGTGCCCTGATAGACGGCTTCGAGAAGAAGTACGGCATCAAGGTCGAGGTCGAGAACCCGACCGGCACCAGTCAGGACGAGATCAGCGCGGTCACCTCGCGCAAGGGCCAGGAGAACGCGCCCGACGTCCTCGACCTCGGCAGTTCCTTCGCGCAGAGCGCCGCGCAGCAGGGGCTGCTCGCGCCGTACATGGCCACCGGTGTCTCCAAGATCCCCGACGACCAGAAGGACTCGATCGGCCGTTGGTCGAACGACTACGGCGGCTACATCTCGTTCGGCTGCGACACCAAGCGCGTGCAGACCTGCCCGACCAGCTTCAAGGACCTGCTCAAACCGGAATACAAGGGGCAGATCGCGCTCAACGGCAACCCCAGCAAGGCGGGTTCGGCCTTCGGCGCCGTGTACGCGGCCGCGCTCGCGAACGGCGGCTCGTTCGACGACATCCAGCCCGGCATCGACTTCTTCGCCCAGCTGAAGAAGAAGGGCAACTACACCACCGTCGAATCCACCCCGGCCACGATCGCGAAGGGCGAGACGCCGATCAGCATCGACTGGGACTACCTCAACGCCGGGTACACCGACGCGCTCAAGGCCAAGGGCCGGGACTGGACGGTCACGGTCCCCTCCGACGGACTGTTCTCCCAGTACTACTCGCAGGCGATCAACAAGGAGGCGCCGCACCCCGCGGCCGCGCGCCTGTGGCAGGAGTACCTCTACAGCGCCGAGGGGCAGAACCTCAGACTCAAGGGACACGCCCGCCCGGCCCTGATGCCCGCCATGGAGAAGGCCGGCACGCTGGACCAGGCCGCGGCGGCGAAGCTGCCGAAGGTCAGCGGCACGCCGAGCTTCCCGACCGAGTCCCAGCAGAGCAGCGCCAAGTTCGTCATCTCGCAGAGCTGGGACCAGGCCGTCACCGGGTGACGCGCCCCACACCAGGGCCGACGTGGTGCCCGCCGTGTCCTCCCCACGGCGGCCCCACGCGGCCGGGCGGGCCCGCCCGGCGGCCGGGGCCCGCGCAGGGGCTGAAGGCCCCCTCCGGATCGCCCGCCACCGGGACGACCTCCCTGTTCGGCGACCCCCAGTGGCCCCGCCGGCCCTGGCGAGCCCCTAATATCATTTCGCGTTCTCCGACGGACCTGGACACCCACTGGCTCGTGTCCGCCGCCCAACGCCCGGTACGACACGACGACGTCCACCGCACGACGATGGAGTCGAGCATCGAGGAGAGGAACGTTCATGCGCGCCCGGAGCATCGCCACGGCCACCGCAACAGCACTGGCACTGGTGGCCGCTCGTGACCTGGTCCAGAAGAAGCACGCACTGCTTCGGAACTTCCCGGTGGTCGGGCACGCCCGGTACCTGCTGGAGACGATCGGGCCCGAGCTGCGGCAGTACATAGTGACCTCCAACGACGAGGAGCGTCCGTTCAGCCGGGACCAGCGCACCTGGATCTACGCGTCGTCGAAGGGCGAGAACAACTACTTCGGCTTCGGCACCGACAACGACGTCGAGCACATGCAGGGGCACGCGTACCTCAAGCAGCGCACGTTCGCCGGCCCGCTGCCCGACGTGCACGACCCGCAGGCCCCGCTGCCCTCGGCGAAGGTGCTGGGCGGGCCGCGCGGGCGCGCCAAGGCGTTCCGGCCGGCGAGTGTGGTGAACATCTCGGCGATGAGCTTCGGCTCGCTCTCCGGCGCAGCGATCACCGCGCTCAACAAGGGTGCGGCGCTGGCGGGCACGATGCACAACACGGGCGAGGGCGGCCTCTCCCCGTACCACCGCAACGGCGGCGACCTCGTCCTCCAGATCGGCACGGCGTACTTCGGCTGCCGCAACGAGGACGGCACCTTCAACATCGACAAGCTCAAGGACGTGGTCGCCGGCGCCCCGGTCAAGGCCATCGAGATCAAGCTCTCCCAGGGCGCCAAGCCCGGGCTGGGCGGGATGCTGCCGGCCGCGAAGGTGACCCAGGAGATCTCCGACATCCGCGGCATTCCGCTCGGCAAGGACTGCGCGTCCCCGTCGCGGCACACCGCCTTCAGCGACGTCGACTCGATGCTCGACTTCGTCGAACTGATCGCCACCGAGACCGGCCTGCCGGTCGGGGTCAAGAGCGCGGTGGGCGAGATGGAGTTCTGGCAGGAGCTGGCCACGCTGATGGCGCGCGGTGACCGCGGTGTCGACTTCGTGACCGTGGACGGCGGCGAGGGCGGCACCGGAGCGGCGCCGCTGATCTTCAGCGACTCGATGTCGCTGCCCTTCCGGATGGGCTTCTCCCGGGTCTACGGCACCTTCGCCGAGCTGGGGCTGACCGACGACCTGACGTTCATCGCCTCCGGCAAGCTCGGCCTGCCCGAGAACGCCGCGGTCGCCTTCGCGCTGGGCGCCGACATGATCAACGTGGCGCGCGAGGCGATGCTGTCGATCGGCTGCATCCAGGCGCAGAAGTGCCACACCGACAAGTGCCCCACCGGCATCGCCACCCAGAACCCGCGGCTGGCCCGCGGTCTCGACCCGACCTCGAAGGCCACCCGGGCCGCCGTCTACCTGCGCACCCTGCGCAAGGAACTGTTGAAGGTCTCGGCGGCCGTCGGCGTCGCCCACCCGGCGCTCATCACCCCCAACGACGTCGAGATCATGAACGGCGACTACGAGGCCCGCACCCTGGCCGGTGTCTACGGCTACAAGGACGGTTGGGGCGAGCTCGGCCCGCACCTCGCCGAGGAGATCACCGCCCTGCTGACCACCGAGCCGGCCGCCGCACCGAAGCCGCTCGTCTGACGCGCCGGCAGCGGCCGGCGCCGTGCCCACTGCTCCCCCGCTCGGAGCAGGTGCGCGGCACCGGCCGGTGTCACCCCCGCCCCCCTGTCCCCGCACAGCCCCTGCCTAGGTGATCACAAAATGCCCGAAAAAGTGAGATTCCAGAGCGTCGTCGGCCCCGAGCTGGCCGGCGCGATCGACCTGCCCGAGGGCGAGATCCGGGGCTGGGGAATCTTCGTGCACGGATTCACGCTCGGCAAGGACTCGCCGGCCGCCTCCCGCGTCAGCAAGCAGCTGGCGCGCGAGGGGATCGGCATGCTGCGCTACGACAACCTCGGCATCGGCGACTCCGACGGCGACTGGGGCGACGGCTCCTTCACCGTCAAGGTCCAGGACACGGTCCGGGCCGCAGCCCTGATGGCGGAGCGGGGAACCCCGGCGGACCTGCTGGTGGGGCACTCCTGGGGCGGCGCCGCCGCGATCGCCGCGGCCGGCGAGGCGACGGGCGTCCGCGCGCTCGCCACGATCGGGGCGCCGGTCGAGCCCAGCCACGTCGAGCGGCAGTACGACGCGGTCATGGACCGCGTGCTCAGCGAGGGTTCGCACGAGTGGTTCGTCGGCGGGCGGACCCTGGTCCTCAAGCGCGCCTTCGTCGAGGACGTCCGCCGCGCCCACCTGCGCGACCGGATCCGCGAGTTGAACCTCCCGCTGCTCGTCCTGCATTCGCCGACCGACCAGACCGTCGACATCGACAACGCCGGGGAGATCTTCCGCGAGGCACGCCACCCGCGGAGCTTCGTGGCGCTGGAGGAGGCGGACCACCTCCTGACCGCACGCGGACAGGCACAGCGGGCCGCCCACATCATCAGCGCCTGGGCCGACCAGTACATCCACGGCGCGCGGCCGGGAGGCAGGACGCCCCGGTGACGCACCGCCCGCTCGGGTAGGGGTGAGGGCAGGGCCGCCGTCGTGCCCTGCCGGAACCGCGCCACGTCAGGCGCCAGTTGGGAGTCCCCGCGTGAGCGATCGGCACACCGCCCCGCAGAGCGAGAAGAAGCCCTTCCTCTACGTCGTCGTGTGCGCCGCGGGGATCGCCGGCGACGTCGGGAAGCTGATCACGGCCGCCCAGGAAGCGCACTGGGACGTCGGCGTCGTCGCCACCCCGCAGGGTCTCGGCTTCATCGACGCGACCGCCGTGGAGGCCCAGACCGGGTTCCCGATCCGTTCGGCCTGGCGCCTTCCCGGGCAGCCCCGGCCCCTGCCGCCCGCCGACGCCATCGCGGTCGCCCCGGCCACGTTCAACACGATCAACAAATGGGCCGCCGGGATCTCCGACACCCTGGCCGTGGGCATCCTGTGCGAGGCGTACGGCTTCGGCATCCCCACCGCCGTCCTGCCCTACCTGAACTCCGCCCAGGCCGCCCACCCCGCCTACGGCCGGAGCCTGGCCCGGCTGCGGGAGATGGGCGTCCTCATCAGCTCGTACGAGCCGCACCAGCCCGCGGCAGGCGGCGGCGCGGACCTGTTCCGCTGGGAAGAGGCACTGGAGCTGCTGACGCCGGAGCTGGCCGGCGGGGGGTGAGCCCCGGGGGGCTCGGGTGCACGCTGCAGCGGAACGCGGCGTCGGGGCACCGCCCGGCCCCCGTGCATGCGGTCCTTTCCGGCGCGGAGAGGGGGGAAGCCGCGGCTCCGGATCTCGCCAAAAAGTGCAGCGGACACGTAAGGTCCCGGCATTCGGAGGATGCCGTGTACGCGAGAACCGGCCTACAGGAGACATGCAGGGAGCTATGGCACAGACTTCCGTGCTGCCGGGGTCGGACCGCATACGACTGCTCGGGCCCGTCCGGTACGTCTCGTCCCGGGGGAACGTGACCCGTCCCGGTGCGCCCGGGCCGCAGACCGTGTTGGCGGCCCTGGCGCTGCATCCCGGCACGCTGGTGACGGTCGACGAGCTGATCGACGGGCTGTACTTCGACGACCCGCCCGCCTCCGCCCGCCGGGTGATCGTCAACTACATCCACCGGCTGCGGACGCACCTGGACCGCGAGGCCCACGGTGCGCCGCCGGGCGACCGCCCCGGGCAGGCGGTGATCGAGACCATGGCCGACGGGTACGTGCTCCAGATCCCCGAGGAGCGGGTGGACGCGCTGGGCTTCGGCCAGCTCGTCGCGTCGGCGCGGCGGCACGCCGACGGCGGGGACCCCGCCGCGGGGGCCGCCTGCGTGGAGGAGGCGTTGGCGCTGTGGCAGGGGCCCGCGCTGGCGGGGCTGCCCGGGCCGTTCGCGCTCGACTGGCGCCGTGCGTTGGGCGAGCAGTTGGCGTCCGCCCTGGAGTACCGGCTGGAGCTGTTGCTGGCGTGCGGACGGCACGCGGAGGCCGTGCCGGACATCGTGCGGGCCCTGAAGACGTACCCCTACCGGGAGCGGCTGCACGGTGCGTTGATGTTGGCGCTGTACCGGTCGGGGCGCGCGGCCGAGGCGCTGGCGGCCTACGACCGGGCCCGTCGCGTGCTCGCCGAGGACCTGGGTATCGACACCGGTCCCACGCTGCGCACCCTGCACGCCGCGATCCTGGCCGGGGACCACGCGCTGCTGCTGCCTCCGGAGCAGGGCGACGAGGACGCCGGGGCGCCTTCGCCGGCCACCGGGGCGGACGCGCCCGCGGCCCTGTTGCCGGCCCAACTGCCGCCGGCTCCGTGTGATTTCACCGGGCGACGGGAGCAGATGTCGGCGCTGGTCTCCGCGTTGACCGCGGGCCAGGCACATGCCGTGGCCGTCGTGACGGGGATGGGCGGGGCCGGGAAGACCGCGCTGGCCCTGCGGGCGGCGCACGCGGTCGCCGGGACCTACCCGGACGGCCAGTTGTACGCGAACCTGCGGGCGCCCGACGGCGCGCCCGCCGAGCCGGCCGAGGTCCTCGCGGGGTTCCTGACCGGGCTGGGGGTGCCCGCCGAGCGGATTCCGGGGTCCCTGGCCGAGCGGGCCGCGCTGTTCCGCACGCTGCTGTCGCCGCGGGCGGTCCTCGTCGTACTGGACAACGCCGGCACCGCGGCGCAGGTGGACCCGCTGCTGCCGGGTGCGGCCCGGTGCGCCGTGCTGGTCACGGGGCGGAGCCTGACCGCGCTGCCCGCCGCGGTCACCGTACCGCTGCGGGGGCTGGGGGCCGACGAGGCCGTCGAACTGATCGGCAGGGTCGCCGGGATCCACCGCATCCAGGAGGAGCCGGACGCGGTGACGGCGCTGGTGACGGCCTGCGGCCGCCTTCCGCTCGCGCTGCGGGCGGCCGGCGCGCGGCTGGCGGCCCGCCCCGGGTGGAGCGTCGCCGCGCTGGTGGAGCGGGTCTCGGACCAGGCGCGGTTGCTCGCGGAGCTGCGGGTGGGCGAGGTGACGGTGGAGGCGGTGTTCGAGATGTCGTTCGCGCAGCTCTCCGCCCGGCACGCCGGGGCGTTCCTGGCCCTGTCGGTGCCGCACTGCACCGAGTTCGACGTGCGGGCCGCGGCGGCGGCCCTGCGGATGCCTCAGCGGGCGGCGGAGGACGTCCTGGAGACGCTGGTGGATGCCGCGCTGCTGGAGACCGGGGCGCCGGGTCGGTACCACTTCCACGACCTGGTGGGGGCGTACGCCCGGCAGAAGGCCCGGGTCGAGCTGCCCGCGTCCGAGCACCGGGCGGTGCTGCGCGGCGCGATCGACTTCCTGTGCGCCGGCGTCGTCGCGGCGGTCCGGGCCACCCAGCCGCTGAGCGGGCCGCTGACCGCGGAGATCCGTCCGCGGCGGACCGCCGAGATCCTGATGTCCGGCGGGCCGGAGGCGGTGCACTGGGTCCGGCGGGTGCTGCCCGTGCTCGCCGCCGTGGTGGAACAGGTCGCGGCCGGCGACGATCCCGAGGCGGTGGCGCTGGCCGTGGACGTGTTGACGCTCGTGCCCTGCTTCGAGGAGGTGCTGCCCCTGGGGTCGTTGGGGCGGGCGGCCGCCGCGCTGCTGCCGGCGGCGTTGGCGCACTGCGGCCCGGACATGATCGGCACCGCCTACTACGCGGCGGGGGCGATCCTCAAGAAGCACCCGGAGGCCGGTTCCCTCCAGTGCGCCCGGGAGTACCTGCGGCAGGTGGTGGCGGTCTTCGGCGACGCGCCCCGGCCCGACGCGGGGCACCGGCCGTTCCTCGCGGTGCTGTTCACCCTCGCGATGCTGGCCCAACTGGAGCTCCAGTTCGGTGACTTCGAGGCGGCCCGCGGGTACGCGCAGCGGTCGGTGGAGTTGGCCGGGAGCACCGGGGACCAGGCACTGGTCGCCCGGCGGCGCACCCTCCTGTTGCAGATCGAGGTGCTGGACCCCGACCGGCGGACGGACCTGGCCGCCATCGGGGCGCAGTGCCGGGAGCTGGCCGGGGTCCTCACCCGCCGCCAGGACGTGAAGTGGCTGATCAGGGTGCTGATGACGGAGGCAGACAGCCTGCTGTACGCGGGTCGGCACGCCGCGGCGGCCGGGCTCTACCTGCGGGTGCTGGCCCAGGCCCGGGCGACCCACCACTTCCGGAACGTGACGGAGTGTCAGTTGCGGTTGGCCGAGGTGATGTTGCTCGTCGGGGACGCCGGGGAAGCGGTGCGGCACGCGCGGGAGGCGTTGGCCGGCGCCCGGGACTCCTGCGAACAGCACCTGCTGGCCCGCAGCCACCAGGTGCTGGGCGAGGCGCTGCGTGCCGTGGGGCGGTGCTCCGAGGGAGACGGCCACCTGGTGCGGGCCGCGAGGCTGTACAGGGAGTTGCAGCGGGACGGGCCGACCGGCACCGCGGTGCCGTGACCCGCTCCCGCCCCGGCTCGGTGCCGGGGCGGGAGCGGGTCAGCGGGCGGATGCGGAGACCGGGTGGGCCGGGCCCGCGCCGCACGCCGGTGCCGGCGTCACCGGGGCGCGCGCTCCAGCCAGTCGGCCAGTACCGGCCCGATCTGGGCGAGCTGCTCCGGGCGGGTCAGTTCGCCGTGGGTGCCGCGTACGGGGGTGGCCGCGATCCGCCCCGTGACGTGGGGCCGCCAGTCGTCCGGCCGGGGCGCGTCCGCGGACTTGCCCTCGGTGGCCTCGAAGAGCAGCACGTCACCCGTGAACGTGCCGGGCACGAAACCGTCCTGGAGTTCGCCGTGGTGCGCGAAGACCCGCAGCATGGCCGAGAGGCCGCGCTCCCCGAGCAGTGCGAGCGGCCCGGCGGGGTCGTCGGCGTCGGGCGACCGGCCCAGCGACGCGAAGAGCGCCTGCCGCAGTTCGACCTCGTCCACCGTCTCCTCCCCGGGGAGCGGAAGGCCCGGCGGGAAGCTGTCCATCAGCACCAAGGAGGCGACTTCCTGGCCGGCTTCCTGGAGCTGGACCGCCATCTCGTGGGCGACCAGGCCGCCGAAGGACCAGCCGAGGAGGGCGTAGGGGCCGTCCGGCCGCACCGTCCGGATCTGCTTCAGGTAGGCCCGCACCATCTCCGCCATGTCGGCCGGGGTGGCGGCCGGTTCGGTCAGTCCGTGGGCCTGGAGGCCGTACACGGGCTGGTCGGGCGGGAGGTGGCGGAGCAGTCCGGAGTACACCCAACTGATACCGGCCGCCGGGTGCACGCAGAACAGCGGGACGGGGGCGGCGGCCGCGCGGGACGACGCGGGGCGCGCCCTGCGCAGGGGGAGGAGCACGGCGAGGGAGTCGTCGCGCCGGTCCCCGGCCAGGCGGGCGCCGAGTTCGGCGACAGTGGGGGCGTCGAACAGGGTCCTGATGTCCACTTCGGCCCCGAGCACCGAGCGGATCCGCCCGATCAGCCGGGTGGCAAGCATCGAGTGGCCGCCCAGCGCGAAGAAGTCGTCGTCGATGCCCACCTCGGGCACGCCCAGCACCTGTGCGAACAGTCCGCACAGGAACTCCTCGCGCACCGTGCGCGGGCCGCGCCGGTGCTCCGCCGCGCCGCCGCCGGGCGCCGGCAGTGCCCGCCGGTCCAGTTTTCCCCGCGAGGTCAGCGGGAGGGCGTCCAGGAGGACGAAGGCGGACGGGACCAGGTGGCGCGGCAGGGTGGCCGCGGCGAAGCGTCGCAGCGCGCCCGGGTCCGGGGGCTGCGGCGCCGGACCGTTCCCGGCGCCGTCGCGTCGGGGCACCACGTAGGCGACCAGCCGGCGGTCGCCGGGTTCGTCCTCCCGGACGACCACCGCGACCTGGTGGACCGCCGCGTGGCCGGCCAGCGCCGTCTCCACCTCACCCGGCTCGATCCGGAACCCCCGGATCTTGACCTGTTCGTCGGCGCGCCCCACGTACTCCAGGGCGCCGTCGGGGGTCCACCGGGCGAGGTCGCCGGTGCGGTACATCCGCTCGCCGGGCCCGCCGAACGGGCAGGCCACGAACCGCTGCGCGGTCTGCGCCGGCCGGCCGACGTACCCGCGGGCCACCCCCGCCCCCGCCAGGTACAGCTCACCGGTCACGCCGGGCGGTACGGGGCGCAGGCCCGCGTCCAGGACGTAGGCGCGGTTGTTGCCCATCGGACGCCCGATCGTGGGCCGTTCGTGGTCGGCGGCCCGGGCGTGGGTGACGTACACCGTGGCCTCGGTGGGGCCGTAGCCGTTGACGGTCACGGTCCCGGTCACCGCCCGCAGATCGCTCCACAGGGCCTGGTCGCACCCCTCACCGCCGAGTTCGATGAGGCGCGGTCGGTAGGGGCGGTCGTCCGACAGCAGTCCCGCCGCCATGAGTTGGCGGCAGAAGGTGGGCGAGACCTCCAGGTAGTCGATGGCTTCGTGGGCGACGTAGTCGGCCAGGGCCTGCGGGTCGCGGCGGGTCTCGTCGTCGACCAGGTGCAGCTCGTGGCCGCCCATCAGCCACAGCACCGGGCACCAGGACGAGTCGAAGGTCAGCGGCCCGGTCAGCGCGGCCCGCAGGCGCCCGGCGTCCGTGGCCTGCGCGCCGTGCACCTCGCCGAGGTGGCCGTGGAAGAGGTTGATCAGGCCCCGGTGCTCCACCGCGACGCCCTTGGGCCGGCCGGTGGAACCGGAGGTGTAGATCACGTAGGCGAGGTGGTCAGGACGTAGCCGTACGGGGCGGTCGGCGCGGGTGGGGTCGGCCGACGGGTAGCCGGCCCGGGTGGAGCGCACGGTCGGGTCGTCGAGCGGCAGGACCGGCAGCGTCGTCGCGCAGTGCGGTCGGATCCGCAGGTCGCCCTCCCCGTCGGTCAGCAGGAGTACGGGGGCCGCGTCCGCCAGCATGAGGCCGAGCCGTTCCACCGGGTACTCCGGGTCCAGCGGGACGTAGCAGGCGCCTGCCTTCAGCACGGCCAGCAGGGCGACCAGGTGCTCGGCGGTGCGCGGCAGCAGGGTGGCCACGTGTTGGTCGGCCACCACGCCCTGGGCCAGCAGCAGCCAAGCGAGCTGGTTGGCGCGGGTGTTGAGTTCCCGGAAGGTCAGCGGGCCGTGCGCGTCGACCAGGGCGGTGGCGTCGGGCGTGCGTCGGGCGTGCTCCTCGAAGACCTCGTGCAGCAGCCGGTCGTCGGGCAGCGCCCGGTCGGTGTCGTTCCACTGCGTCAGGATCCGGGCGGTCTCGCCGGGGCTCAGCAGGTCCACGGCGTCGAGGCGGGTGTCGGGCTCCTCGGTGACCGTGTCGAGGAGCCGCAGCAGCCGCTGGGCCAGGGACTCGACGGTGCGGTGGTCGAACAGGTCGGCCGCGTAGTGCAGCAGTCCGTCGATCCCGCCGGGGCCGCCGTCCGCCGTCGTGCGCTCGACGAAGGTGAAGTCGAGGTCGAACTTGGCCGGGACGGTGTCGAAGGTCCGGGGGGTGAGGGTGGTGTCGGCGAGGCGGAAGGTCGCCTCGGTGTTGTTCTGGAGCACCAACATGGTCTGGAACAGCGGGTGCCGGCCGCCCGTCCGGTCGGGGTTGAGCTGCTCCACGATCCGCTCGAACGGCAGGTCCTGGTGGGCCAGCGCGGCGAGGTCGGTCTCCCGCACCCGTTGCAGCAGCTCGGCGAAGGACGGATTGCCGGCGGTGTCGGTGCGCAACACCAACGTGTTCACGAAGAACCCGACGAGGTCGTCGAGGGCCTGGTCGGTACGGCCGGCGGTGGGCGTGCCGAGGGGGATGTCCGTGCCGGCGCCCAGTCGGGTCAGCAGGGCGGCCACCGCTGCCTGCAACGCCATGAAGACGGTCGCCCCGTGCTCACGGGCGAGCGCGGCCAGGCGCTCGTGCAACGCGGCCGGCAGCTCGAACCGGACCAGGCCGCCTTCGTACGTCGGCTGCGCCGGACGCGGCCGGTCGGCAGGCAGGGCCAACTCCTGCGGCAGGTCGGCGAGCGTCCGCGCCCAGAACTCCGTCTGCTCCGCGCCGACTTCGGCCAACAACTCCCGCTGCCACAACGTGTAATCGGCGTACTGCACCGGCAACGCCGCCCACTGCGGAGCCTCACCGGACAACCGCGCCTGGTAGGCCGCCGACAGGTCCCGCAGCAAAGGCGTCTCGGACCACCCGTCACTCGCGATGTGATGCAACGTCAACAGCAGGACGTGCGCGTCGGCGCCGTACGAGAACAGCGTGACCCGCAGCGGCACCTGCGACGCCAACGCGAAGGGCGCGAAGGCGGCCTGTTCGATCAGGGTGGACAGGTCGTCGTGGTCGCACGGTACGACGGAGAGGTCCACCGTCGCCTGCTCGGGCGACAGCACCTGCTGGAAGGGCTCCCCCTCCACCGCCGGATACACCGTCCGCAACGCCTCGTGCCGCGCCACCACGTCACCGACCGCCGACCGCAACGCCACCACGTCCACCGGACCGTCGATGCCGAACGCGAACGGCGCGTTGTACGTCGGACTCTGCTCGAAACGATCCAGGAACCACAACCGCTGCTGCGCCGACGACAACGGCAACACCTCCGGCCGCCGACGCACCGCAAGCGCCGGACGCGCCACCACCCCCTCCTGCGACAACCGCTCCACCAAACCGGCCACCGTAGGCGCGGCGAACAACGCCCGCACCCCCAACTCCACACCCAACACCGACCGAATCCGACCGATCAACCGCGTCGCCTTCAGCGAATGCCCACCCAACGCAAAGAAATTATCCTCAGGCAACACCCTCGCCACACCCAACACCTGCGCAAACAAGCCACACAACAACTCCTCCCGCACCGAACGCGGCCCCCGCACCACACCACCCTCAGCGCCAGACACCACCGACGCCGCCTCACGACGCTCCACACCACGAAGCAACTCAGCACGACGCTCCCCACTACGCCGCAACAACGTCCGCTCCTGCTGATCGGACTCAAAGACGCCAACCGTCTCCACCCCCGCCTCCGGATCCCCCGTCACCGCATCCACCACCCGCACGAACAGACGGTGCAGCAACTCGGCCGTGGCCGCGTCGAAGAGATCGGTGGCGTACTGGAGCACGCCCGAGATGCCGGCCGGGTTGCCGTCGGCGTCCCGCTGCTCCGTGAAGCTCCAACCGAGGTCGAACTTGGAGGGAGCGACGTCGAGGGGTTGCGGGGTGATGCGGGTGTCGGGGAGGTCGAGGCTGGCCCGTGCGTTGTTCTGGAGCACCAACATGGTCTGGAACAGCGGGTGTCGGCCGCCCGTCCGGTCGGGGTTGAGTTCCTCCACGATCCGCTCGAACGGCAGGTCCTCATGCCCGAACGCCGCCAGATCCGCCTCCCGCACCCGCTGCAACAACTCCGCGAACGACGGATTGCCCGAGGTGTCCGTACGCAACACCAACGTGTTCACGAAGAACCCGACCAGATCGTCCAGAGCCTGGTCCGAACGCCCCGCCGTCGCCGTCCCCAACGGAACGTCGCCCCCCGCACCGACCCGCGACAACAACACCGCCAACGCCGCCTGCAACGCCATGAAGACCGTCGCACCGTGTTGACGGGCGAGCGCGGCCAGGCGGTCGTGCAACGCGGCCGGCAGTTCGAACCGGGCCAGGCCGCCTTCGTACGTCGGCTGCGCCGGACGCGGCCGGTCGGCAGGCAGGGCCAACTCCTGCGGCAGGTCGGCGAGCGTCCGCGCCCAGAACTCCGTCTGCTCCGCACCGACTTCGGCCAACAACTCACGCTGCCACAACGTGTAATCGGCGTACTGCACCGGCAACGCCGCCCACTGCGGACCCTCACCGGACAACCGCGCCTGATAGGCCGCCGACAGATCCCGCAACAAAGGCGCCTCGGACCACCCGTCACTCGCGATGTGATGCAACGTCAGTAGCAGCACGTGCGCGTCGATTTCGGAGGAGAACAGCGCGACCCGCAGCGGCAGCTCCGACGCCAACGCGAAGGGGGTGAAGGCGGCTTCGTGGAGGAGGGCGGGCAGGTCATCGCTGGCGCACTGCACCACCTCGACTTTGGCGGCTGCCTGCTCGGGCGGCAGGACGCGTTGGAAGGGCTCCCCGTCGACGTCGGGGAAGAGCGTGCGCAGGGTCTCGTGGCGGGCCACGACGTCCTCGATCGCCCCTTGCAGTGCGTCCACGTCCACCGGGCCCTCGATACGGAAGGCGAACGGCGCGTTGTACGTCGGACTCTGCTCGAAACGATCCAGGAACCACAACCGCTGCTGCGCCGACGACAACGGCAACACCTCCGGCCGCCGACGCACCGCAAGCGCCGGACGCGCCACCACCCCCTCCTGCGACAACCGCTCCACCAAACCGGCCACCGTAGGCGCGGCGAACAACGCCCGCACCCCCAACTCCACACCCAACACCGACCGAATCCGACCGATCAACCGCGTCGCCTTCAGCGAATGCCCACCCAACGCAAAGAAATTATCCTCAGGCAACACCCTCGCCACACCCAACACCTGCGCAAACAAGCCACACAACAACTCCTCCCGCACCGAACGCGGCCCCCGCACCACACCACCCTCAGCGCCAGACACCACCGACGCCGCCTCACGACGCTCCACACCACGAAGCAACTCAGCACGACGCTCCCCACTACGCCGCAACAACGTCCGCTCCTGCTGATCGGACTCAAAGACGCCAACCGTCTCCACCCCCGCCTCCGGATCCCCCGTCACCGCATCCACCACCCGCACGAACAGACGGTGCAGCAACTCGGCCGTGGCCGCGTCGAAGAGATCGGTGGCGTACTGGAGCACGCCCGAGATGCCGGCCGGGTTGCCGTCGGCGTCCCGCTGCTCCGTGAAGCTCCAACCGAGGTCGAACTTGGAGGGAGCGACGTCGAGGGGTTGCGGGGTGATGCGGGTGTCGGGGAGGTCGAGGCTGGCCCGTGCGTTGTTCTGGAGGACGAACATGGTCTGGAACAGCGGGTGTCGGCCGCCGGACCGGTCGGGGTTGAGTTCCTCCACGATCCGCTCGAACGGCAGGTCCTCATGCCCGAACGCCGCCAGATCCGCCTCCCGCACCCGCTGCAACAACTCCGCGAACGACGGATTGCCCGAGGTGTCCGTACGCAACACCAACGTGTTCACGAAGAACCCGACCAGATCGTCCAGAGCCTGGTCCGAACGCCCCGCCGTCGCCGTCCCCAACGGAACGTCGCCCCCCGCACCGACCCGCGACAACAACACCGCCAACGCCGCCTGCAACGCCATGAACATCGTGACTCCCTGACCGCGGGCCAGGGACTCCAGGCGGTGGTGGAGTGCGGCGGGGAGGCCGAAGTGGAGCAGGCCGCCCGCGTGGGTGGGGTGTTCCGGGCGCGGCCGGTCGGTGGGCAGGACCAGTTCCTGCGGCAGATCGGCGAGCGTTCGCGCCCAGAACTCCGTCTGTTCCGCGCCGACTTCGGCCAACAGCTCACGCTGCCACAACGTGTAGTCGGCGTACTGCACCGGCAACGCGCGCCACTCCGGCGCCGCTCCCGACAACCGCGCCGCGTAGGCCGCCGACAGGTCCCGCAACAGCGGCACCTCCGACCAGCCGTCACTCGCGATGTGATGCAACGTCAGCAACAACACGTGCGCATCGGCATCGGCGGAGAACAGCGCCACCCGTAGCGGCAGTTCCGTCGACAAGGCGAACGCCCGGAACGCCTCGTCGTGGAATCGCCGGGTGATCTCCTGCGCGGGGCACTGCACGACGGAGAAGTCCACCGTCGCCTGCTCGGGTGACAGCACCTGCTGGAAGGGCTCCCCCTCCACCGCCGGATACACCGTCCGCAACGCCTCGTGCCGCGCCACCACGTCACCGACCGCCGACCGCAACGCCACCACGTCCACCGGACCATCGATGCGGAAGGCGAACGGCGCGTTGTACGTCGGACTCTGCTCGAAACGGTCCAGGAACCACAACCGCTGCTGCGCCGACGACAACGGCAACACCTCCGGCCGCGGACGGGGCAGCACCGCCGGACGCGCCGCCACCCCGTCCGCGGTCCGGGCCGACAGCCGCTCGGTCAGGCGCGCCACGGTGGGCGCGCCGAACAGTTCCCGGATCCCCAGTTGCACGCCGAGCACGGAGCGGATCCGGCTGAGGAGCTGAGCGGCCTTGAGGGAATGGCCGCCCAGGGCGAAGAAGTTGTCGTCCGGCGCCACGCTCGGCACCCCGAGCGTCTGCGCGAACAGGCCGCACAGCAACTCCTCCTGCACCGACCGCGGACTCTGCGACTGGCTCATGACGCTCCCTTGAAGATCCGGAAATGGGTTCGGTTGCTAAAGCGCCGGCTTCGGCGTCAGGTCGGTCCAGTGCGTGTCGATGTAGTCCAGGCACGCCTGGTGGCCGGTTGCGCCGTGGGCCACGGTCCAGCCCATGGGGGGTGCCAGCCGGGCCGGCCACAGGGAGTGCTGCTGCTGGTCGTTGGTGAGGACCAGGTAGGTCCCGTCGGCGTCTTCGAAGGGGTTCGTCACCGCGTGGGTGTCCTTTCCGGTGGAGCAGGGCGGGGGAAGGTCGGGCTGCGGGGTGCGGCGGGGCCGGGCGGCCTCAGGCACCGGCAGTGGACGGCACGGTGGACGCCGTCGTGGTCAGCGCGGGGATGTGCAGCGGCAGCCGGCGCCAGATCTCGGGGGTGTAGAAGTGGCCGCCGGGCAGGACGTCGTGCTGGTAGGGGCCCGTGGCGACCCGGCGCCACTGGTTGCCGGCGTCCCCTTCGATGACGGCGTCGTCGGTCGCGGAGAGCATCTGCACCGGGATGCTCACGCGGGCGTCGGGCGTGTAGCGGAAGGTGTCCCGGACCTGGATGTCGGCCCGCATGAGTTCCACCGCCATCTCCTGGAGGTCGGGGTCGTCCAGGACGTGCGCCGGCATCAGGCCGTTGGTGCGCATCCAGTCCAGCAGCGCGCCGTCGGTGTCCTGGCGGGCGGGGAACATGTCACGGGGCGTCAGGCCGCGGTCGGGGGCGTTGCACGAGGAGACGATCAGCTTCTCGGGCAGCGGTCCGCCGTCGCACTCGATGCGACTGGCCACGTCGAACGCCATCCAGCCGCCCATGCTGTGGCCGAACAGGACGTACGGCCCCTGCACGGCGGAGAGCACGGCCTGTGTGGTGTCGGCGGCCAGTTCGTCCCAGTCCGTCGCGCAGGGCTCCAGGAACCGCCCCTCACGGCCGGGGTAGCAGATGGCGGAGAGGGCCGTGTCCTCGGGGAGGCAGTCGCCCCAGGCGTGGTATGGCCCGGTGCCGCCGCCGCAGAAGCCCAGGCAGATGAGCGTGTGCGAGGTCCGCTCGGTCCGCTCCTTGATCCGGATGACGGTGGTGTCCTGTCGTCCCTGGGTGTGTCCGGCCATGATGGCTCGCTTCCTCTTCCTGTCGTGCGGATGGGGTCGGGGCTGTGCCGCCCCGCGGCGGGGCAGTGACCGGCCGGCCCGTGCCCCGCCGGCCGGGGGCGACGGTCAGACGGCCGCGCGCAGCTCTTCGACGTGCCGGGCGAGGTCGCGGAGCTGCGGGTGGCGGTAGACCTCGCGGGTCGACATGGCGATCCCGAACTGCTTCTTGAGCCGGGCCACGACGCGCAGCGCGATCAGCGAGTGGCCGCCCATGGCGAAGAAGTCGTCGTCGGCGTGGACGCGGGGGCGGCCGAGCACCTCGGACCAGACGGCCGCGATGAGCGTCTCGACCTCGCCGTTCGGGGCGTTGTCGGGGTCCTCGTCCGTCTCCGGGGCCGCGGTGGGCTGCTCCTCGGGCGCGGGCAGGGCGGCGAGGTCCACCTTCCCGTTGACCGTCAGCGGCAGCGCGTCGAGCCGGGTGTACGTGGTCGGGAGCATGAACTGCGGGAGGACCAAGGCCAGTTGTTCGCGCAGGGCGTCGGCGGTCGGGGGCGCGTCGGCCGGGTCCGCCGGGGACACGACGTAGGCGGCGAGCTGTTCGCCGGAGACGGGGCTGCGGTGCAGGGTGACGGCGGCCGCGGAGACGCCCGGTTGGCGGGTGAGGGCGGCCTCGATCTCACCCAGCTCGACCCGGTAGCCGCGGATCTTGATCTGGCGGTCGATGCGGCCCAGGTACTCCAGGGCGCCGTCCGGGCGGCGGCGGACCTGGTCGCCGGTGCGGTACATCCGGGAGCCGTCGGCGGCGAACGGGTCGGCGACGAAGCGGGTGGCGGTCAGGGCGGGCCGGTTGAGGTAGCCCAGGGCGACCTGGGGGCCGGCGAGGTACAGCTCCCCCTCCGCGCCGTCGGCCACCGGGTCGAGGTCGGCGTCCAGCACGTGCGCCCGGACGCCGGGCAGGGCGGGGCCGATGTGCGGTCCGTCGCCGTCGATCCAGGCGGCGGCGGTGTCCACGGTGCACTCGGTGGGGCCGTACAGGTTGAGTGCGTCGAGCCGCCCGGCGGCGCGTTCGGCCGCCAGTTCCTGCCAGGTGCCCTCGGGAACCGGCTCGCCGCCCATGAACAGGCGCAGGTGCCGGCCGGCGGCGGCGCGCGCCAGCAGGTCGTCGCGGAGCAGGTGCCAGTGCGAGGGGGTCAGGTCCAGGTCCTGCACGCCGTGCGCGTCCAGGGCCGCGGTCAGCCGGCCGGGGTCGGTGCGCTCGTCCTCGTCGAGTACGACGAGGGTGTCGCCGCGGCAGACGCGTGCCCACTGTTGGACCGAGGCGTCGAAGGAGACGCTGGCGTTCCAGGCCACGACGCGCGGCTCCGGGGCGTACATGCCCGCCTCCTCCAGCGCGGCCACCAGCGCGGCCACTCCGGCGCGGGTGGTCTGGACGCCCTTGGGGGTGCCCGTGGAGCCGGAGGTGTAGATGACGTAGGCGGGGGCGTGCGCGGCGACGGGGACGGGCGGTGCCGGACGCGGGGCGGTCGACGCGGCGGTCCGGTCGACGGTGACGCCGTGCACACCGGGCGGCCAGGCGTCCGCCGCGGCCGTGGTCACCACGACGCGGACGCCCGCGTCGCGCGCCATCGTGTGCCGCCGCTCGCTCGGGTACGCGGGGTCGATCGGCACGTACGCGGCGCCGGCCCGCCAGACGGCCAGCAGCGCGACGACGAGGTCCGTGCCCCGGGGCAGGCTGACGCCCACGCGGTCGCCGGGGCGGACGCCCGCCCCGGTCAGCGTGGCCGCCACCGTCGCCGTCAGCGCGTCGAGTTGGCCGAAGGTGAGGGCGTCGGCCCGGTCGCGGACGGCGGTCCGTTCCGGTGCCTGCGCCACGGTCCGGTGGAGGCGGTCCAGGAGGTCGACGGGCCGGCCGGGGCCGGGGGCGACGGTCGTGTCCAGGCCGTGCGGGCCTTCCAGTACGCCGGTCACGCGGCCTGCTCCTCTCGGGCGGCGGGGGCCACGGTGGGCCGGCAGTCCTGGAGGGCGACCGGTTCGCCCATGGCGACGACGATGCGTCGGTCGCCGCGGAAGGGGTCGCGGCCGTGGGTGGCCAGGACGTTGTCGACGAGCAGGATGTCGCCGGGCTCCCAGGTGCGGCGCAGCGTGGCGCCCTCGTAGGCGGCGTTGATCGTGTCGACGTCCGCGCGGGTCAGGGGGTTGCCGTCGCCGAGGCCGGTCTCGAACGGCAGGCCCTCGGGGCCGAACTCGTCCTGGAGCGCCTCCCGGATCTCCTCGTCCAGCGACCAGGAGTTCCAGAACGCCATGTGGTTGAACCAGACGTCCTCGCCGGTCTCGGGGTGGCGGATGATGCCGGGGCGCAGTTGGCGGGTGCGCAGGGCGCCGTCGTCGTCCCAGGCACAGGAGACGAGGTTGTCGGCGCAGTACTTCTCGACGTCCGCGCGGTCCTCGGTGGCGAAGGCGGTGCGCCAGTCCAAGGAGATGTGCTCCGAGTAGTTGCGGGTCAGCAGCCAGCCCCCGGTGCGCATCCGCTCGACCAGGTCGGCGGGGAGCCGACGGAGCACCTCGCGGCAGTCGGCGACGGGCGTCGCGCCGCCCTCCTCGGGGGCCGTCAGACAGCCGAACAGCAGCCGACCGGGGAAGGTCAGCGTGTAGCTGTTCTCGTTGTGCATGCGGATGGGTTGGTTGGGCGGCAGGTCGGTGGAGGAGTAGACGTCGTTGCCGTAGCTGCTGCGCGGGGTGGCCTTCTCGCGGTAGGGCGTGCGCTGCGGGACGAGGACGTCCCGTACCGCGGCGAAGTCGTCGACGTCGTGGACGGGCAGGCCGCGGAGGTACAGCGCGCCGTGCCGGTGCAGCGCCGTGCGCAGCTCGTCGTGGACCGAGGTGAGCCATGCGCACGCCGCGGTGGCGTCCGCGAACTGCGGGACCTGGGTCGTGGCCGGCTTTCCGGTCTCGATGGTCCAGAAAAGGGATTCACTCATCGTGATGCGCGTCCTGTCGTGTCGTTTCTCACGGATTTCCTGGTGCGCCAATTGCTGCGGTGCGTCATCCCCATCCGGTGTCGTGCTCGTCGAACGGTTCGCCGGGTCCGGCCGGAGACAATTGGGTTAAGCGCATGGGGGGTTCTCCTGCTTGGTGGAAGGGGGCCCGAGCGACTCACGGGATTCGGACACCGGATTCGGTGGGGCCGACGCGCTTCACGCTGTCACCGGAATAGGTCGGCCACCAGGGTGGTCGAGGGCTGACATTCACGTCTGTCGCATAGACGAGAGGGCACAAAGAGGGCATACGGCACCGGGGTGGGCGGGTGCCTCAGTGCCCCGCGTCCGCCCGCGTCGGCAGGTCACGGCGGGTCCGGACGGGCGAGCAGAGCAGGATCAGCGCGCTCAGCGGGATGCCCGCGATCATCACCCAGAGCGTCGGGCGCACCCCGAACCAGGTGCCCAGCGCCCCGGCGAGCAGCGCACCGAGCGGCAGCGTGCCGTAGTTGAGGAACGACGAGCAGGCGGCGACCCGACCGAGCACGTCGGGCCGGCAGTAGCCCTGTTGGAACCCGGCCTTGATGACGTTGCCGGCGACCACGCCCACCGAGACCGCGGCGTAGCCGATGACGAAGAGGGCCAGCCCGGCGCCCCGGGAGGTGAGGACCATCAGCGGTGCCAGCGCGGGCACCGCGAGTTCGAACAGGAGCAGCGCCCGGGCCGTGCCGAAGCGGGTCACGCCCCGGCGCACGACGAGCGCCCCGATCACCCCGCCCGCGCCGCCGACCGCCACCAGCACGCCCACCCCGCTGTCGGTCAGCCCGACGTCGCGCACCAGGAAGACCACGAGCAGCGACTGGTACCCGGCCAGGAAGAGGTTGGAGACGGCGCCGAAGAGGGTGAGGCTGCGTAGATAGGGGTCGCGGGCCACCAGCCGCACGCCCTCGCCGACTTCCCGGAACAGCGCGCCGCGGGCCCGTGCGACGCGGAGCGGCGGCTCCCGGTGGCGGATGCGGGCCACGCACGCGAGGGAGACGAGGAAGGTCAGCGCGTTCGTCAGCATGCCGTCGACCGCGCCGACGGCCTGGGCGATCAGTCCGCCGGTGCCGGTGCCGGCGATCTGGGCGGCGGAGGCGCTGCCGTGCAGTTTGGCGTTGCCCTCGGCCTGGTCCCCGGGGCCGACGATGCTGGGGAGGTAGGCGGTGTAGGCGGTCTGGAAGAAGACGGCGGCGGTGCCGGCGAGTAGCGCGACCAGGAGGAGCCGGGTCACGTCGAGGGCGCCGGACCAGTAGGCCAGCGGCACGCTCACGAACAGCACGCAGGAGACGGCGTCGCTGACGAGCATGACCGTTCTGCGCGGCAACCGGTCCACCCACACCCCCGCCGGCAGGCCGATGAGCAGCCAGGGCACCCAGGTCGCGGCATTGAGCAGGCTCACCTCGAAGGTGGTGGCGTGCAGGACGGAGACGGCGACCAGCGGCAGCACCACGCTGGTGACCGCCGCGCCGAATTTCCCCGCGCTCTCGCCGTACCACAGCTTCCTGAAATCCCTGTTGCGGCGCAGCAATCCACCGGTCCCAGGACGGTTGGTTATTCGCCGCCGGGCGTCTTTGCGGCGCCGGTGCGCCACTTCCCCTGGCGGGTCGTCGCGCTCTCTCACCGGCATGCGGTCATTCCCGTCTGCTCGGCGTTGACCGGTTGTTGATCGGTCGTGTCTAGGCTGCCCCCCGACCAGGGGAAGACTCTGATACAGCAGGGGTAGACCATGAATACCTCACGTTCAGTCAGTGAAATCAACATGAGCCAGAGAGCCTTAGAAGTCTTCGAATTCGCGGCGAACCGGACCGCATTCGACATCGAGGACCTCGCCGTCCTCGGCCTCGACGCCGACGAGGCGGAGCGGGTCGTCAAGGAACTCGCGGGCCTGCGGCTGCTGTCCCACGCCGAGGGCACCCCCGGGCGCCTGGCCGTCGTACCGCCGCGGATCGCCGCCAACCGGGTGCTGCGCCCCATGGAACGCGAGGTCCGCAGTCAGCAGGACGAGATCGAGCGGTTCCGGTGGATGTTCGAGACACTGGTGCCCGCCTACGAGTCGGGCCAGGCACGCCACACCGACGTGGCGCACGTGGAGATGATCGACGACCTCGGCCTGGTGCAGGAGCTCATCGAGGAGCTGACCCTGAACTGCCGTACGGAGGTCCTCACCGCGCAACCGGGCGGGGCCCGCTGCCCCGAGACGCTGCGGGCGGCGTCGGAGCGGGACCGTCGGATGCTCGCGCGCGGCGTCGCCATGCGCACGCTGTACCAACACCCGGCCCGCTACCACCAACCCACCATCGACCACGTGCAGCGGATGACGGGCCTGGGAGCGGAGGTGCGCACCCAGTCCGAGAGCCTGTGCCGGATGTTGGTCTTCGACCAGCACGCGGCGCTGCTCGGCGTGCCGGACGATCCCGAGGCGGCCCTGCTGGTCCGCGAACCGCGGCTCATCCACAGCATGCGGGGCTTCTTCGACTGGGCCTGGCGCGGCGCCTCGCCGTTCCCGCTCAGCTTCGACGCGATGTCGGCCGTGCAGATCTCCGGCGAGATCCAGGAAACGATCGTGGCGATGCTCGCCGAGGGGCTGGAGGACAAGTCCATTGCGCGGCGCCTGGGCATGTCCGTCCGTAGCTGCCAACGTCACGTCGCGGAGGTGATGAAGGCGCTCGGCGCCAAGAGCCGCTTCCAGGCCGGCTTCCTCATCGGACAGTTCCGCGACCGGCCCGACGACGGCGCGCCGTCCGGTGCCCAGGCACTGGCGCTCGGCGCCGCGCTCGCCGCCCGGAGGGAGTGACGGCGCGACGCCGACGGGCCCGGTCGACACGTCATCCCGGCTGCGGGGCCGGGGCGGGAAGGGGCGCCGCGGGATCGGCCGCGGCCAGTGCCACCACGAGGCGGCCCAGGCCCTCGGCGTGGCGGTCGGTCTCCGCCGCCGAGTAGGTGGCGGGGTTGGCCTCCACGCTCACGGTCGTCCCCTCGCGCGGCGACCGGACGTCGAAGAACAGGCTGAGGTCCGGGACGGGGCCGGTGTTCAGGGTGCGCACCGAGCCCCGGGCCGCTCCCAGGCGCAGGTCGCGGTCGAAGTTCACGACGTTGACGAGCGGCCCCACCCCCGGCGTCGCCGCCGGCCCGGCGGCCGCGGCCAGCGCCCGCCGGAACTCCTCGTAGCGGTACCGGTGGTGGCGCATCGCCTGCCGGATCCGGGCGTCCGCCTGCGCGAAGGCCGCCCCCACGGAGGCGCCCGGGTCCACGGTCACCCGCAGCGGCAGGATGTTCGCCAGCGGTGCGACGACCCCGCGCAGCGCGCGGGTGGCGCGTCCCCCCACCGAACAGCCGAAGGTCACCTCGTCCGCCCCGGTGGCCTGCCGCAGGTACAGCGCGGTGGCCGCGATCAGGAAGTGCGCGGCGGGCACCGCCAGTCGCTCGCTCTGGGCCTGGATCGCGGTCACCTCGGGCGTCGGGAGGTGGTGGCGGGCCTGGCGGGCCGCGGAGGCCGGCGGGGCGTCCGCCGACAGCCGCCCGGTGGCCGGCCAGGCCGCCGCCTCCTGCGCCCAGAACTCCTGGTCCGCACGGTACGTCCGGCCCGACGCGTAGGACCGGTCGTGCTCGACGGCGACGGTGACGGGCTCGAAGGGGTGCGGCTCCGGCGGCGTCCCGGTGTGCAGCGCGTTGTAGAGGTCCGCCGTCCGGCGGGCGAGGGCGGCCAGGCCGTGGCCGTCGGCGACGATGTGGTGGACGCGGCGGTACCACAGGTGGCGGTCGGCCGACACCTTGAGCAGGGCGGCGCCGAGCAGCGGACCGGTGGTCAGGTCGACCGGTCGGGCGAGGTCGGCCCGCATCCAGGCCACCGCCTCGGCGTCCGGATCGGGTGCCTGGCTCAGGTCCAGCACCGTGAAGTCCCACTCGGCGGGGACCAGTTCCTGCACCGGCGTCCCGTCGGCCTCGGTGACGAACCGGGCGCCCAGTGATCCGGCCTCGTCCACGGCGGTCCGCGCCGCCTGTTGCAGCAGGGCGGCGTCCAGGGCACCGGTGATCTCGTAGTAGTCGCCCACGTGGTAGGCGGTGCCGACCGGCTCCAGGATCTGGGAGATCCAGATCTCCAATTGGCCTGCTGTCAAAGGGACTCGCACGTTTCCGCTCCAGACGCCTCGGGACCGTCGTCACCGACCCTGCCAGGCGTCACGGTCCGCGCACAGAGCGCAGTGGGGGTGGTGTTCCCGCCTGTCGTGGACCCGAGGGGGCGTCACCCCGGTGCGGGTCCCGCCGCCGCGCCCGTGCGTCGGACGACGAGCGCGAGCGTGTCGTCCGGGTGCAGGATCACGGTGTGCATGTCGTCGGCGATGGCGGACGGGATCTCGTCGGTGGGGCGGTGGCGGTGGCGGCGGGTGCTCTTGACGAGGCGGGCCTCGCCCTCCAACGGGTCCCTGCGGCTCTCGGTCAGGCCGTCGGTATACAGCACGAGCAGGTCGCCGTCCGCCAGGCGCTCGTGGCGGACCCGTTCGCTTCCGGGGAGCGGATAGCCGACCCCGCGGCCGCGCACCTCCAGGTAGTGGGTGGTGCCGTCGGCGCGGCTGAGCAGGGCCGGCGGATGACTGCCGTTGGCCAGGCGCAACGCGCCGGTGGCCGGGCAGATCCGGGCGAGCAGCATGGTCGCGACGATGTCCGGATCGAACGGGACGAGGATGTCGTGGGTGCGCTCGACGATGGACGACAGCGGGTGGCCTTCGAGGGCGAGCGTGCGCACCGCGTGCGTGACGTCCAGCGCGCTGCGGGTGCTGCGGATGCCGTGGCCGAGCGCGTCGATGATGGTGAGGTGCACGGTGCCGTCGGGCAGCAGGAACCAGTCGTAGAGGTCGCCCCCGGTGGGGGCGTGTGCGTCGGCCGGCGCGTAGTGGACGGCGAGTTCGAGTCCGTCGATGACCAGGGGCGAGGGCCGGAGGGCGTCCTCGATCTCGCGGAGGATCTGTCCGTGGGCCGTGCGGAGTTGTTCGTCGCGCTCTTCGAGCTGGACGTAGAGCGCGAGCACGCCGCTGTTGGTCTCGGCGAGTTCGTGCTTGAGGTGTTGGTGCTCCGCGGTCAGCTGGTCCAGGCGGGCCACCACGGCCCGGAGTTCCTCCTCGGACGCCGCGGCCTCCCCCTCGACCACGTCCTCGACCCCGTCCCCGCCCGCGGCGGTGCCGGTGGCCCGCACGGTGCTTCCGGAGCCGTTCAGGTGCGGTGCGCCAGCCGGGAGTCCCGATGCCGGGGCCCCGGCCGGTGCGTCGAAGGCCAGGTGCCAGACGACCGCGCCCTGGGGTGTGGTCCGGGCGGCCAGCGGCAGTTCCGTCGGGCGCAGCGGGGCGGGGGCCATGGGGGATCGGAGGGTGACGGTCAGGTGCACGGTGTCGTCCGGGCCGTCTTCCCGGGTGACGTCCACGCCGACCTGGCGGCCGGCCCGGATTTCGGGGCGGGCCAGCATGGTTGCGGAGAGGACGAGGCGGGCCCGGGTCTCGACGGGCACGTGGTGCGCCGCGCACAGGCGCCGTAGGGCCCGGCGCAGGGCGGACAGCGAGTGGAGGGCGTGGGCGGTCACATGAGTCCCTGGTGCGGGCCGGCGACGACCACGGTGGCGTCGTCGCGGGTGAGGCGGTGTCGGTCGGCGAGCGCGGCCGCGAGCAGCGGCGCCGGCAGCCGCAGCAGGAAGGGCGCCGGACTGTGGGCCCAGCGGGGGTCGATGCCGTCGGAGTGCAGCAGCATGCTGAGGCCTGGTTCCCGGGGGATGCGGCGCACCTGCGGGGTAGGCAGGTTGAGACCCACGATGCCGGGTTGGCCGGTGAGGCGGTGGTGCACCTCGTGGGCGGTCAGCGCCACGCAGCGGACGTTGCCGACGGCGGCGTACTCGACCCGGTCGGGGTGGTGCCGCAGCAGGCCGACCGCGGCCCCGCGGGTGTGGCGCAGCGCGCGGTGCACGCCGTGCAGGATCTCCGGCAACGGTCCTTCCGGGGCCCGGGCGAAGGCCCGCAGCGCGCTCTGTGCGGCCTCGGCCGCCGGCTCCCCGTGCCCGAGGCCGTCCACGACGAGCACGGTGCGGCGTCCGTCGACGTCGAGGACGGCACAGCCGTCGCCGTTGGTGGTCTCGCGTTCGGCAGGGACGGAGACCGCGCCGACGGCCTCGTTGGTCACGCCGGCCCGGTCCGGCGGCGCCAACCGCGCGCAGGCCAGGGTGCCCCCGGGCACCTCCGTGCGGAGCGCGAAGTCCGCCGCGATCCGCACGACCGCGCCCAGGCCGGCGCCCAGTGAGCCGGTGGTGGTGTAGCCGTCGGCCAGGCAGCGCCGCAGTTCGGGCATGCCGGGGCCGCGGTCGGTGGCGAGGATCTCCAGGCCGCCGCCGAGCGGCATCGGTTGCAGGAACAGCGAGCCGTTGACCGCGTGCTTGGCGAGGTTGCTGCCCAGTTCCGAGGCGACGACGGCGGCCTGGTCGGACAGTGATCCGGGGAGCCGGTGGCGCCGAGCCAGCGCGCGGGCCGTCTCCGCGGCCAGGTGCACCGCGCTGTAGTGGTCGATGCGCACGTGCGTGGTGGAGAAGGGCGGGATCGACGTCAACGGACCGCCCAACGGGTGACGGTCACGGTGGTGCCGTCGCCTGCCGCGGTGTCGACGTCGAACTCGTCCATGAGGCGCCGGGCGCCGCCCAGACCGTGTCCCAGACCGGCCCCCGTGGTGAAGCCGTCGGTCAGCGCCGCGGGGAGGTCGGGGATGCCGGGGCCGTCGTCCGCCACCGTCAGCCGCAGCCCCGCGGCACCGGTGCGCGCCAGGTGCTCGATGGCCAGCGTGCCGCCCCCGCCGTGGACGTAGGCGTTGCGGGCGAGTTCGCTGGCCGCGGTGACGACCCGGGTCTGGTCGACGATGCTGAAGCCGGCGCGCAGGGTCGCCGCGCGCACTGCGTGCCGGACGGCGAGGAGGTCCTCTTCGTTGCGCACCTCGTGGACCGCCGGCCCGGCCCGGAAGCCTTCGTCCAAGGCGGGTGGCCCGTTGCGCGAAGCGGTGCCGACATCACTGGCGCGTGTCACGCAGGACCCCTTCGGGAGGCGAAGGGGTCTGATGCCAGCCCAGCGCTGCCATGCCCTGCTCCGCGTTGAGTGCGGTTTCCACGCCGGTCAGTCGGAGCCCCAGCTCGACCAACGTGATGGCCACCGGCGGGCGCATCCCGGCGACGATGACCCGTGCCCCCAAGAGGCGTGCCATCGTGGTGAGTTCCATCAGGGTGCGCGCCACGAAGGAGTCGATGATCTCCAGTCGCGAGATGTCGATCAGGACGCCGCGGGCGTGGTCCGAGGTGATGCGTGCGGTGAGTTCCTCGGTGAACGCCACCGCCGACTTGTCGTCGAGTTCGTTGAGCAGGCCGGTGACGAGCACGTCGCCCAGCCGCAGGATCGGGACACCGTTCGAGGGCGCGCTGTTCATCGGTGGGCCGCCGGGGTCGGTCCGGCGGAGGCGGCGTCGGTGAGCTTGACCGCGGTGGCGAGGGCGTCGGCCAGCGTGGCCCGGGTGAGGATCGTCGACAGGTCGATCCCCAGCTGGGCGATGGTCTGGGCGATGGGCGGCCGGATTCCGCTGATGACGCAGTCCGCGCCCATCAGGCGCACCGCGTTCACGGTCTGCATCAGGTGTTGGGCGACCGCGGTGTCGACGGTGGGCACGCCGGTGATGTCGATGATGGCGACCAGCGCCTCGTGGTCCTGGATGCCCTGGAGGAGGTTCTCCATCACCACTTGGGTGCGGGCGGTGTCGAGGGTGCCGATCAGCGGCACGGCGAGCACCTGCCGCCACAGCCGCACCACCGGTGTGGACACCTCCAGCAACTGCCGGCTCTGGCGACGGATGATCTCCTCGCGGCCCTCCACGTAGGTCTCGAAGGACAGCGCACCGGCACTGTCCAGCAACCGGTTGATGAGTACGGCGTCGCCGAACAGCGCGGCGGCGTTCTCGGTCTGCCGCTGCGCCGCCTCCAACAGGGCTTCCTTCAACGCCAGCACCGCCAGCGAGGTGTCGGTGGGGGACGCGCCGGCCCGGGCCCTGCGCAGCGAGAGGTCACAGACCGCCTGCCGCAGCCCGGGGTGGCTGCCGACCATGCGCTCGACCGGTCCGTCCCCGTCCAGCCCCGCGATGAGGGCGCCGATCAGCGCGTCGGACTCCTCGCGGAGTTCCGTCTCGCTGACCGCCTCCCCCAAGGGCGCCTGCGCCAGCTGTAGTTGAACCCATCGGTCCGCGATGTCGTCGGCCTCTGCGCGGAGCACCGCGCGCACCCGCTCCCGCGCGGCAGCCTCAGTCGTGCTCAAACCACTTTCCTTCCACCGTCATGGCCCGGGCGTCCCGCCTGCCCAGCCGGGTGCGCCCCGTTCGTGGTCAGCGATGTGCCTCTCATTTGTCGCACGACAAATGTTAGCCAGTCTCGCCAATCCACGGAACTACCTGGGGCGATTACTGACGCTGCGTCAATGACGGCCGGTGGCGCGAGCACGGTGCGGGCGAGGGCGCCCGGCCCGTCGCCCGGGCGAGCGCCGGCACCTCATGCGGACCGCGTCGAGCGGTCGACCGGCGCACCGTCGAGCTCCGGCGCGGTGGCGGAGACCGCCTGGCGAAAGCCCCGCAGCCCCTCGGCAAGGGCCCGTCGGGCCGCCGGCGGCATGGCGTCGATGGCGACGAGCAGCGCCTCCTCCCGGCGGACCCGCAGTCCGGCGAGGTAGGCCGCGCCCTCGCCGGTCAAGCGCACGTGCCGCTCACGCCGGTTGACCTCACTGGGGACGCGCTCGATGAAGCCCAGCGCCTGGAGGCGATCGCACAGGCGGCTGGCCGAGGACGGCGCCGCGCCCAAGGCCCGGCACAGCGCACTGAGGTTGATGCCGTCGCCGCGCTCCAGGACGTGCAGGACCCGCAACTGGGAGGTCGAGACCGGCGCGGGCGAGACGGCGTCCCGGCCCCGCTCCCACAGGACCTCCAGGAGGGCCACCACCTCGCACGCTGTCTGCGCGGCCTCCTGCGAACCGTGAGAATCTATGCGCGGAGCAGCACCGTTCACATCCATTGATCCACTCCGGACAGTCGTGTCAGCCGAGTTGCTTCCTGGCTGATGTCTACTCCCTGTCACAGTCATTCGAGAAAGCGGTCGTCGAGATGTCGGAAAGATACGCGGCCGTGGAACGAGCCCTGCGCGAGGCAGCTCCCCACGAACTGCTGAATGTGGTGCGCGCTTCACTTACGGAGCATTTCGCTGCGAACAGCGTGAACCTACTGATCGCCGACTACGCCATGACCTTACTCCAGCCCATCGACACGCTTCCATACACCGCGGCGCCCCTGTCGGTGCACACCAGCGAGCCGGGCCGGGCCTTCGGCGCGCAGCAACCGCTCCTCCGCAGTGCCGGCACCCCGCCCGTCGTCACCGCCCACCTGCCCATCTCCGTGCGCGGCGATCGCCTCGGGGTGCTCTCCCTCGCCCTGCCCGAGGAACACTGCTCCCGCGCCACGCTGGGCGAGCTGGAGCAGCTCGCCGACGTCCTCGGCCGGGAAATCGTCATCGCCGAGCGCGACACCGACCTCTACCTCCAGGCCCGCCGGACCCAACGCCTCACCCTGGCCGCGGAGATGCAGTGGCAGCTCCTCCCGAGTCGCGCCTGCAGCCGGGCCGAGTACGCCCTCGGCGGCCAGCTCGAACCCGCCTACGCCATCCACGGCGACAACTTCGACTGGTCGAGTTCGGCCGACCACCTCACGCTCACCGTCACCAACGGCATGGGGGAGGGCATCGAGGCGGCCCTGCTCACCCACCTCGCCGTCAACGCCCTGCGCAACGCGCGCCGCGCCGGACTGGACCTGCGCGACCAGGCACACCTGGCGGACCAGGCCGTCTACGGCCAGTACGAGGGGGCCGTCCACCTGCCGACCCTGCTGCTGCGCTTCAACCTGAACAGCGGTCTGACGGAGGTCATCGACGCGGGTTCCCCCCGGCTGTGGCGACTGCGCGAGGGGTCACTGGAGCGGATCGAGCCGGAGGCCCAACTCCCCCTGGGCATGTTCGAAGACACCATCTACCACGTCGAGCAGTTCGAGGTCCGCCCCGGGGACCGCCTGCTGATCGTGAGCGACGGCGTCTACGACGTGGCCTCCCCCACCGGCGAGAAGTACCAGGAACGCGCCCTGGCCCACGCCGTCAACAGCGCCCGGCTCCTCCCGGCCTCGCACGTTCCCCGCGCGGTCCTCGACGAACTCGCCGGTCACCGTGAGGCGGCGGAGATCGGCGACGACGCCACGATCGTCTGCCTGGACTGGTTCGGCCGCTGAGGGCCGACGAGGTGCGGGGCGGACCGCCGCCCGGGCGGGGCGCCGGCCGCCCGCGCCCGTCGGCGGCCGCGTCAACGCGCCCGGGACTCCCCCTGGGGGGCGGTGAACTCCACGTGCCGGGACCGGCGCAGCCCCCGGACGGCCTCGCGCCGGACCTTGCCCGACTCCGTGCGCGGCAGGTCGTCCACGAACTCCAGGAACCGCACGGACTTGGGCGCGGGCAGGTGCTCCCGCAGGTGGGCGAAGAGCACCTCGGCGGTGGCCCGGCTGGCGTTCCAGCCGGCGGACAGCACGACGTACGCCTTGGGCGCCGGGCCGGTGTCCTCGGCCACCGGGACCACGGACAGTTCGGCGACGGCCGGGTGCAGCACCAGGACGTGCTCCAACTCCAGCGGAGCGACCAGGACCCCGTCCGGCCCCTCGAAGACGTCCTTGCGGCGCCCGAGGTAGACCAGCGAGCCGTCGTCGTCCCACCGGGCCAGGTCACCGGTCCGGTACAGGCCGCCCGGCGTGCGGCTGGCGGCGTTGTCCTCCGGGTCCAGGTAGCCGCGCATCATGCCGACGGGTGCGTCGGACAGGTCCAGGCAGAGTTCGCCCTCGCGAGCCGGCTCGTCGGTGTCGGGCCGGACCACCACCAGTTCGTAGCCCGGCAGCGGATGGCCCATGGAGATCGGGTCCGCCGAGGAGGCGGCGGTCACCCCCGCCATCGCGGTGACCTCGGACTGCCCGAAGCCGTTGCGGACGGTCACCCCGGCCAGCTCGCGGACCCGCTCGACCACGTCGCCCATGAGCGGTTCACCGACGCTGACCGCGTTCCGCAGGCCGGGCAGGCCGTCGGGCAACCCGGTCCGGATCAGGGCCCGCCAGGTGCTGGGCGGCGCGCAGAAACTGTTGATCGTCCCCGTTCCCAGCACCTCCAGCAGCCGCTGCGGCGTCGCGTCGGCGGTGTCCATGGACACCACGGTGGCCTCGGCGTTCCAGGGGCCGAACAGCGAACTCCACGGGAACTTCGCCCAGGCCGGGGCAGAGACGTTGAGGTGCGTGTCGCCCGGCTTCAGGCCGTTCCAGTACATGCTCGCCAGATGCCCGATCGCATAGCTGACGTGGGTGTGCACCACCAACTTGGGCCGCGCGGTGGAACCCGAGGTGAAGTAGTAGAACAGCGGCTCGTCGGCGTCGGTCGGGCCCTCCGGCACGAAGTCGCCGTCGTGCCCGGCCGAGGTGGCGAAGTCCGTCCAGCCCTCGCGCTCCCCACCCACGATGATCTTGGTCTGGAGCCCGTCCACCGCGAGCCCCGGCACCACGCGGTGGTCGGCGATCACGTGCTGGGCCCCGGCCCGGCCGATCCTGGTGCGCAGTTCCTCGGGCGAGATGGTGATGAAGGCGGGGGCGACCACCGCCCGGACCTTGATCAGTGCGAGCATCAGCTCCCACAGTTCGGTCCGGTTGTCCATCAGCAGCATCACCACGTCGCCGCGGCGCACGCCCTGGGAGAGCAGCCAACTGGCGACCCGGTCGGAGCGGCGCGAGAGCTCCTGGAAGGTCGACTCGCCCTGGCCGACGACGCTCAGGGCCACCCGGTCGTTGCCCTCGGCGATCCGGTCGAACCAGTCGATCGCCCAGTTGAAGCGTCGTGGCCGCGGCCATCGGAACGCCTTGCGCGCGGCGTCCTGGTCCCCGGCGTGGTGCAACAGCAGGTCCCGCGCGGCCCGGAACTCCCGGTAGGCATCGTCTTGCTCGGACAACGTGTCCCCGATCGCTAGAAGGCGTTGGACTTGGCCCGGCGCAGCACGCTGAGCGCGACCACGTCGGCGTCCCTGGTGAACGAGGTGTGCACGCCCGGCCGGCCGTTGCCGATCTGGGTGAACCAGCAGGCCCCTTCGGTCGGGATGCCCAGCCCGTAGACGGCTCGGTGCGGCCGGCCGTGTGCGGTGATCACCCGGCGCTCGGCCGGGGTGATGTGCAGTGCGCCGGTCTCGAACTTCTCGTCGGCGTCGCCGTGCACGAACCCGGCGGCCATCCGCTCGCCGACCAACTGCCGCATCAGCGGATCGGTGTTGCGCAACAGGCCGGCGGTGGGGATGCGCGAGTCGATGAGCACGTCGCAGTGCTTGCGCGAGCCCTCGACGACCGGCGACTCCAAGAAGAACCGGCCCAGTTCGGCGTCGCCACCGTGCGCCACGTCCGGCCCGACCACCTCCAGCACCCCGGCGTCGATCAGGGCCAGGAACTGTGCGGTGCGTTCCAGCGGTGGGCCGGTGAACAGCGGCGAGGTGCGCGACGCGAACCGGCCGAGGAAATCGGCCCGATGGGACCGCGGTTCCAGGCCGCCGAAGTCCACGGCGTGCCGCAGCGCCTCGCGGGAGTCCCGGATGGCGTCCAGCGCGGCCTTGAGCGGACTGTCCACGTTGCCCCGGCGGGCCGCCGCGATGTCGGCGAGCAGGACGCGCCGCACCTCGGCGACCAAGTCGGCGCCGGAGTCGAACCGTTGGCCGCGCAACGGCCTGGACAGCTGGTCCAGGTCGAGCGGTGCCACGTCCGTCAGTCCGTGGCGCTGCGCCACCTCGCGCCAGCCGACCGGGTCCGGTCCGAGCGCCCGCAGTTCCGCGGCCACCGCCTCGACACGATCCGGCCCGTGCTGGGTCCTTGCCTGGGTGGTGTAGTAGACGTAGTTGACCTCGGCCCGGAGCAGGGGAAGCACGTCCCGCTCGAAGTCCAGGGCCGGGTTGCCCCGTTGCCGTACGTTGCGCTCGCGCAGCCGGCCGACGGCGGCCGAGGTGAGGAACTTCGGCGCGGCCCGGCTGGTCACCCCCTTCTGGTTGCGGCCCCGCGAGCGGATCGGCAATCCGCTGCGCGAACCGGCCACCACACGGGGCTCGTTGCCGCTGGGCACGTAGAACATCGCCCCGTCGGGGCCCTCCTTGAACCTCCCGCCACGGCCGACGGTGAAGGACATGAGGATGTCGTAGAAGGACAGGCCGAGCCCGACGACTCCGACGACGGCGCCCGGCGCGATCGACGACAGCTCCAGGTCGGCGGCCGAATCCCCGCTGAGGTAGCGGAGTTCGGGCCGCGCCCGGGCGAATTCCGCCAGCTCCGACTGGTGCCCGGACAGCACCGCCGGCGCGTGCCCGGTGGTGATCACCACCGCGTCGGCGGGCACCGTCAGCTCGCCGTCCGCCGTGGACACGCTCAGTTCGTAACGGCTGTCGACCTCCCGCAACGAGGTCGTCGTGCCGACCACCTCGACGACGTCGCCCAGCCCGGACATCCCGCCCACCACCGAGTCGTACACGTACCGCAGGTACCTGCCGTAGGCGTACCTCGGTGCGTAGTCGTCGTGGCCCAGACCGGACAGGGCCGGGTCCGGCTGGGAGCGCAACCACTGTTGGAAGGACAGGCCGGCGCCCGGCCGGCACGGCGCGCGGTCGAAGACCCCGGAGAACATGCTGATCTCACCGACCACGGTGTTCATCAGGAAGCAGGTTTCCTGGTCGGTCTGCCAGATGCGTCCGGCACCCAGTTCCACCGCGTCGATCAGCCAGATCCGGACGTCGCGCGGTTCCGGTTCGGCCGTCAGGTTGGCCGCGATCCGCTCGAACACCGAGATCCCTCGTGGACCGGTACCCACGATCGCGACGTTCAGCACCTCGTCAGTCGGGTTGTGCACGGCCTGTCCCTCCATCTGTAGGGCTCGTTCTCAGTGCGCTGCCGCGCCCAGGTCGTCCATGGCCGGCAGGCGGCCGAGCGAGGCGGCGATCGCCTCGTCCGAGGCCGCCATGTCCGTCATGTTTCCGCTGAGGAACTGCTGGTAGGCGGAGAGGTCGAGCAGCCCGTGGCCGCTGAGGTTGAAGAGGATGACCTTCTCCCGGCCCTCCTTCTTGGCCAGCAGCGCCTCTTCGATCGCGCCTCGGATGGCGTGCGCCGACTCGGGCGCCGGAATGAGGCCCTCCTCGTGGGCGAAGGTGATGCCGGCCTCGAACACCGCGCGCTGCGGATAGGCCACCGCCTCGATCAGCTTCTGGTGGTACATCGCGCTCACCAAGGGGGCGGCACCGTGGTAGCGCAGACCGCCGGCGTGGATGCCCGGGGAGACGAAGGTGTGCCCCAGGGTGTACATCTTCGTCATCGGCGTGATGCCGGTGTAGTCGTTGTAGTCCCAGGCGTAGCGGCCCTTGGTGAGCTTCGGGCAGGCCTCCGGCTCCACCGCGACGAACCGGGTGTCCAGTCCCTCGCGCACCTTCTCGTGGAAGAACGGCAGGGCGACGCCGGAGAAGTTGCTGCCCGCGCCGACCGAACCGATCACCACGTCCGGGAAGTCGCCGATGGCGCGGAACTGCCGTACCGCTTCCTGGCCGATAACGGTCTGGTGGAGCAGGACGTGGTTCTCGCCACTGCCCACCGAGAGGTTGCAGCGCTCCACTTGGCGGGCGTGCTCGAACGCCTCCGCGTTGGCGATGGACAGGCTGCCGTCGGTGTTCGGATCGCGGGCCAGCGCGGCACGGCCGGCCTCGGAGTTCTCGTTGGGGCTGGAGATGACCTTGGCCCCGTTCATCTCCATCATGATCCGGCGGTAGGGCTTCTGGTCGTAGCTGACCCGCACCATGTAGACGGTGCACTCCAGGCCGAAGATGCGGCAGGCGACGGCGAGGGCCGAGCCCCACTGGCCGGCTCCGGTGCCGGTGGTGAGGCTGGTGATGCCGGCCTGCTTGTAGTAATAGGCCTGGGCCAGCGCGGTGTTGAGCTTGTGGCTGCCGGTGGTGTTGGTGCCCTCGTACTTGTAGTAGATCCGGGCGGGGGTGTCGAGCAGCTGCTCCAGCCGGCGGGCCCGCATGAGCGGGGTCGGCCGCCAGCGCAGGTACTCCTCGCGCACCTCCTGCGGGATCTCCACGAACCGTTCCCGGCCCATGCTCTGCCGGTACATCGACAGCGGGATCTGCGGGGCCACCGCGTCGCCGTCCGTGCGGGTCTCCGGCCTTGCCTGGCGCAGCTTGGCCGCGTCCTCGACGCCGCTGAGGTCGGACAGCACGTTGTACCAGTGCGTGGGAACGATTTCTTCAGCGGTCAGCGATGCTTCTGCCGAATTCATCATTACGTTTCCGTACCTCGTTTCTAGGAATGTGCCATGTTCGATTGCACCAGCTCGACGAGATCGCCGACCCGCTTCAGCGAGGCTTCGAAGAGCTCACTGTCACCGATCTTGATTCCGCATTCCTCTTCAACTCGCACCACGATGGCGAGAATGCTCAGCGACTCGACTCCGATTTCGTGCAACTCGTCATCGAGTCGGATTTCGGACGGCGCGGACGAACCGAGTACGGACGCGATGATTTCGCGCACCTGAGATTCGACCTTTTCGGGCGGCGTCAAGATTTTCCTCTTCTCCCCTGGACGGGTCTTCGCTCTTCCAGCCGTTCGGCTAGAGCGTGGAGCTGGTCATCACCGCGGTGCGCAGCCCGAGCGTCAGCAGGACGGCCGCGCTCACCCAGGCCAGTCCCAACTGCACCGCCGGCACGGCGAACAACCGCCTCGCCAGGCCGACGAGGGCGACCACCACGGCGTACCAGCCGGCACTGATCGCGATCTGCACGGCGGTCAACGTGACCACGTCGGCGGGCGTACCACCGCCGGGCGGCAGGAACTGCGGGATCAGCGCCAGATAGACGGTGGCCATCTTGGGGTTGGCGGCGCTGGTGACCAGCCCTGATCGGTAGGACCGCCACAGCGTGGCGGCGTCGCGCGCCGGGGACTCTTCCGCCGGTTGGCGGGCGAAGTCCCGTCGGTTGCGCACGGTCATCACGGCGAGGTAGCAGAGGTAGGCGGCACCAGTCAGCTTGAAGACGGTGAACACCAGTTCAGAGGTCTGCGTCAGCGCGGCCAGCCCCAGGGCGGAGGTAGCCGCCCACATGAGCAAACCGGTACTGCTACCGAGAATGGTCACCAGCCCGGCCCCGCGTCCGAAACGCAGGGTCTCATTCACCAGAACCATGAATGACGGTCCCGGTGCGGCCACCATCGCAAAAACGGTCGCAATGAAAGCCCCATTCACCATGGGGCCGTCACGATCCCGATCTCCATTTGATCGGGATACGGCCGTGACGCGTCCACATCCATTTCAAATGCACCCCCTCTGAGTTCCGACACCTCCGACTGTTGATCACCACCGGCCGCACGCTATCCGCTCCCGATGGGCCAGGCAACAGTTTGTTGAATTACTTGCGGGTGGGCCGAGAACCTACGGGCCGGTAGGCATCGATTCCCGGCCACTGGCAAGCGCGGCCACCAGCACACCTCGCCGGATGTACCGCTTCGGGCGATGCATCTCAGCCATGAGCATTCCCGCGTCCGCATGCTGGACCAAGGGGGCAGGGAGGACCTTTCGACGCGCCAGGCAGGCACCGCGGGGGCAGCGCCAAGCACCGCGAACGCCCGACGTCCGACCGCAGACACCAGGCACGAGGCGCAAGGCGCGAGGCACCAAATGCCAGACACCAGACGACAGATGACAGAGGTCAGCAGACAGAGGACAGAGGACAGACACCGGATGACAGGCACCGGACACCAGATGACAGACACCGGATGACAGGCGCCGGAGTACAGACATCGGACACCGGACGACAAGCATCGGACACCGGACTGGCAGGCGCCGGATGACCAGACACCGGATGACAGGCACCGGAAGGCGCGAGTTCGCGGTCGGTCACCCCGTGACTGCCGGCTCCGCGCGGCGCTCAGCCGACGTCGGAGTCGCCCTCCAAGTGCCGGGCGATGCGCAGGAGGCCGGGCAGGGCGGCGCGAACGGCCGCCCGGTCCGCCTCGTCGAGCGCGGCGAGCGCGTCGTCCAGGCGTCGTTCGTGGGCACCGGCCCAGGCAGTGAGTTGCGTGCGCCCGGCCTCGGTGAGGGTGACGACCGAGGCACGGCGGTCAGCCGGGTCGACCGCGCGGGCCACCAGCCCAGCATTGATCATCTGGCCGATCAGCCCGCTGACCGTACTGGCGGCGAGCCGCTGGCGGGTGGCGAGGTCGCTGATCCTGGCCGGGGAGTGTTCCGCGAGGACCTGGAGCAGTTCGACCTGGGCCATGGGCAGTTGCTCCCACGGGTAGTCGGTCCGGATGGAAGCGCGCAGCGCGCGGCGGAGCCGGGTGACGGCCTCGGTGAGCAGGCGGGCGTCCGTGGCCCGGTCGCCGGGCGCGGGCGACGGGGACGCTGGGTGGCGTTGCTGCGGCATGGACCGACTCTAACCGCGGAGTTCCGCGCACCGGGCAGGGGTTTCGGTATACGTCCCCCGCTCACACATCGGCTACCGAATATTTCGGATGCCGATGTAATATGGGAGTCATGGAGGGTTCTTCGCACGCACTGCGGTCCGCGGATCAACGCCTCTCGACCAGGGAGCCGAGATGACGGGTCCACGCACCGCCGGTCCCCCGCGCCGACGCCTGGTACCGAAGGCGCTGACGAGCGAACGCCCGCGCCCGGAGCGGATACGCGACCTCCCCGGTGCCTGGTGGCTGGCCGTCGCCACCGTCTGCTTCGGCGCCTTCATGGGCCAGCTCGACGCCAGCATCGTCACGCTCACCTACGGCAGCCTGCGCACCGAGTTCGGGGCCCAGCTGGCGGCCGTCGAATGGGTTTCGCTGGCCTACCTGATCACGCTGGTGGCGCTGCTCGTGCCGGCCGGCCGCCTGGCGGACGCGCACGGCCGGAAGCTGTTCTACCTGTACGGATTCGTCGTCTTCACGGTCGCGTCGGCCGCCTGCGGACTGGCCCCGTCGCTGGGCGCGCTGATCGGCTGCCGGATCCTGCAAGCCGCCGGGGCCGCGATGATGCAGGCCAACAGCGTCGCCCTGGTCGCCACCAGCGCACCGCGCGGACGGATGCGCACCGCACTGGGCGTCCAGGCGGCGGCCCAGGCACTCGGCCTGGCCCTGGGCCCCACCGTCGGCGGCGCCCTGGTGTCCACGTTGGGTTGGCGCTGGGTCTTCGGCGTCAACGTGCCCGTCGGCCTGGTCGCCCTGGTGGCCGGGCACTACCTGCTGCCCCGCACCCGGAGTCGGCAGCACGTCACGGGCTTCGACTGGACCGGGCTCGCCCTGCTGGCCTTGGCCACGACGTCCGGGCTGCTCGGCGTCTCGGCGGCTTCCGGGCTGCCGGTACCGGGGTGGGGCATCGGTGGCCTGTTCGTGCTCTGCGCGGTGTCTGCCTGGGCGTTCGTCGAGCGGCAGCGGCGCGCCGCGACGCCGTTGCTGGATCTGAAGCTGCTGCGCCTGCGGGCGGTCTCGTCCGGACTGCTGGGGGCGTTGAGCGGTTACCTGGTGCTCTTCGGGCCGCTCGTCCTCGTCCCGGTCGTCCTGACGGGCAACGGACACTCGGACCTGACCGCGGGGGCGGTGCTCACCGCGCTCCCGGCGGGCTTCGCCGCTGCCGCCACCACCGCGGACCGGCTGCTGCCCCTCACCCTGACGGACCGCACCCGGTGCATGCTGGGCGCCGCCGTCTGCACGGTGGCGCTGGTCGCCCTGCTCGTCGTCCCCCTCACCCCGGTCGGTCTGGCCCCGCTGCTGGCCCTGCTCGGGGTGGGCCTGGGCACGTTCACGCCGGCCAACAACACGCTGATCATGGGCGCCATCCCGGCGGCCTCGTCCGGCACCGGCGGCGGACTGGTCAACATGACGCGGGGGCTGGGCACCGCGCTCGGCGTCGCCCTCGTCGCCCTCGCCCTCCATGCCGCCCCCGCCCACGGCCCCCTCGACGGCGCCCGATGGGCACTCGTCGTCCTGATCGCCGCCTCCGCACTCACCCTGGCCGCGGCCTGGCTGGGGCCCAGGACCAAGGACGGCGCCCGGCACGACCACCGACCGGTACGGCGCGGCACACCGCACCGACGCGGAAGCTCCAGCTAGTGCTGTGACCGGGCCAGAACACCCGCCATCCCGGCGTGCTCAACGCTCAACGCTCAACGTCGCGAGCGCGCCCGCAGCCGCATCCGCATCCGCAGCGAGAAGGGCATCCGCCGGGGCGGTCGCCCCCTCTCCCCCGCGCCCTGACGCCCCGGCGAACCTGTGCGGTCAGAGCACCTAGAGTTGCGAAGCCCCTCCGTCGACAGGGAACTCCGTTCCCGTCGAGAAGGTCGCATCGAACGCCAAGTACGCCACTGCGGCGGCCACTTCCTCGGACGTCCCCAGCCGCTGCATCGGGTTGGTGCTCCGGTAGGTGTCCTTCATCGCCTCGGCGACGTCGGCGGGCAGCGAGGAGCGGTCCAGGATGCCCGTGTCGATCGGGCCGGGGCTCACGGCATTGACGCGCACCTTGCGCGGAAGCAGCTCGCGGGCCAGGGTGCGCGTCATCGACCGCAGGGCTGCTTTGCTCGCCGAGTAGACACTGAGCGCGTCGAGGCCCCGGACGTTCACCACCGACGTGGTGAGGACCACGCCGCTTCCCTCGCGCAGCAGTGGCGCCAACGCCTGCACGGTGAAGTACGGGCCCTTGACGTTGATGCCGAACAGCTCGTCGTACATCTCCTCCGTCGTCGAGTCGAACGGCGCGGACGCAGTGACGCCGGCGTTGACGAACAGCGCGTCCACCGCGCCGAACCGCTCCTGGACCACGCCGGCCATCGCCTTGATGTCCTTCAGGGACGCGGCGTCGCTCCGGACGGCGATCGCCTTGTTCCCCAACTGCTCCAGCGCGGCGTCCAGGGTGGATTGGGTGCGGCCGGTGATCAGTACGTGCGCCCCACCGTCCGCGAACAACCGGGCCGTAGCCAGGCCGATACCGCTGCTTCCGCCCGTGATCACGATCTTCTTGCCGTCATAAGTGGTCATGCCCTCCAGCCAAATACCCACCCGCACACCCTGTCCAAGACCTGTTTCGTATGCCGTCATGTCCCAGGCGTATCGAGGCGCGCAACGTACCCTGGGCGAATGGACGTTGATCTGCGGCTCGTGCGCTATTTCACGGTCGTGGCGGAGTACGGCAACTTCGGCCGGGCCGCCACCAAGCTGCACTTGGCGCAGCCGTCGCTGAGCCGCCAGATCCAACGACTGGAAGCTCAGCTCGGTGTCCGGCTCTTCGACCGCTCGCCGCAGGGCAGCAGCCTCACCGACGCCGGTCAGGCCTTCCTTCCCAGGGCCCGGATGCTGCTCCAAGAGGCCGAGCAAGCCGCTCACATGGCCAGAGCCGCCGTCCAGCCCCGTACCATCACCGTCGGCTACGCCGAAGGACTGGTCATCACCGCGTGTGTGCAGGAACTGCGCCGCCGGCACCCCGACGCCCAGGTCCGCACCCGGCACCTCGACTGGCGGGACACGCACGCCCTCGCCGAGGGGCGGGTCGACGCCCTCGTCGCATACCGACCCCTGCCCTTCCCAACGGACGGCTTCCGAGTGACCGAGCTCCATGAGGAGTCACGGGTACTCGTCACGTCGGCGAGTCATCATCTGGCGAACGACAAACCCGTCAGCCTGCGGGCCCTGTCGGACGAGGAACTGATGGTCTGCGTCAGCACTCCGGTTGTCTGGAGCACGCCCAAGCCGGTCGGCGACCGCCCGGCACCACCCCCGCCCGGAATCGACGACAGCTACGAGGACAAGCTGGAACTCATCGCCACCGGCCACTGTGTCGCGATCTTCCCTGCCGGGGATCGACGCGCTGCTGCGCGCGAGGACATCGCCCTGGTGCCCCTCATCGACATCGATCCCTGCGAAGTCGTGCTCGTCACGCGCGCTGACGACCCCAACCCGCTGCTCGGATCACTGGAAGACGTCGCCCGTACATTGCTCGGCACAGCCTCCCGACAGGAGAACAACGAACTGCCGGTCAACTGACCCCCCTTGCCTCTGCGAGGTGTTCCAGAGGGCTGTCGCCGCGCTGCACGGCCAGCGGGGCTGTCGACCGCTCCGGTGTGGGGCCGACTCCACCGATTTCCCACTCGGTCCGTCAGCCGTACATCGCCACGCAGTACGGACGCGCAAGTGCGCCACTGAGTGGGAAGGGGGTGCGGCTTACCGGCGGAGCCCGGGCGCTGCGACGCCCGGGCGCTCGTCCTCCGGCGCGCCGCCCGGCTCAGAACGTCACGGCGATCTCCCCTCGCCGACGGCCCCTTCCCGCGTCTTGTCGTCGACCGGGTTGAGGCTGGTCGCCACGGCCCCGGATCAGCACCTCTCCCGGCCCCGGCTCAGGCTCAGGCTCAGGCTCGGGAACCTCGACGAGGTCGGGCACGTCGGGTTCCCGGGCCTCCCGTGGGGCTTCCGGGGACACCCCCGTGACGGCCCACGACAGCAGCGTGACGAGCAACCCCCGCTCACCGCACGCGAGTTCACGACAACGCAACACCCCGCTCCACGCGTCACTCCAGTGACATGAGCGTGCAACCTTTCCACAGCGCGACTCGTCACATATGAGGCGCAACTGTGCGCACGTACGCCTGCGCACACACGCACAACCATGCGTCATGCACGGCCCGAACATGGCGTACGCCAACCCGTGTCGCCCAGGCGGCACTTCGGAACCGAGAGGTCTGCTGGATGAAGATTCGACGTGCACTGACGGCCGCCGCCGCGGCGGCCGTACTGGCGCCTGCCGCCGTACTGGCCGCGCCCGCCGCCGCGTTCGCAACGGCGCCGGTGACCGAGGCCGGTCCCCGTACGCCCACCGCTCCCGACTCCCCCGATGCCGCGAGACCGGCGGACCGGCCGGCGGACTCCGCAACGAGCGGCGGCGGAACGACCACCCCGGACGAGCCGCGGCGCCCGGGCGACGCCGCTGCCGGTGGTTCGGCGTCCCTGGACCGCGACGGGCCCACCCGTCCCGCCCCGGGGCAGCAGCCGAAGGCCGCCGGGAGCGCCGGAGGGACCGCTGAGGGGGCCGCTGGTGGCGGCAAGGACGCCGGCGATGCCGACGGTGCGGGTCAGTCCTGCGCGTTCGAGTCCGACCAGTTGCAGGTGGCCGTCCACGGGCTGCCGCGCGAGTTGGCTGCGGGCGGTGCCTGGACCTCGTTCTCCATGACGCTCACCAACACCACCGGCACCCGCCTGGCGGAGGTCCAGCCCTTCCTGCTCGTGTCCTCCGCCGAAGACGTCGACCGGCCGTACTGGGAGCTGGAGACCGAGTACCACGACGCCAAGACGGGGAAGTGGAAGACCTTCCACGACGCGACGCCCGACGAGCTGTTCGGCTCCTTCGCCGTCGGTCCGCGCAGCACCCTCACGCTCCAACTGCGCACCCACGTGGTCAAGGACGCCAAGCCCGGCGCCGGTTACGCGCTCGCCGCCGGCGACTACCGCAACCGCGACGGCTCCTGTGGTTCGGCCAAGGAAGCCTGGTACGACTTCACCATCCTCCCCGCGAACGCGAAGCCGACGCAGCCCCCGACCAGCAAGCCCACCGAGCCGGGCAAGCCGGGTGGCACGGCCGAGCCCAGCCGGAGCGCCGCGCCCGGCGGCGCTGCGGATGGTTCCGACTCCACCGGTGGCCTGCGCGCGCAGGGCGGCGCCCACCTCGCCGCGACCGGCTCCTCGTCCGCGCTCCCGGTGATCGCCCTCGCCGGCGGAGCCGCCATGGTGATCGGCGCGGGTGCGGTCGTCGGCGCACGCCGCCGCAAGGGCGTCGCCGGTCCGAACGCCACGGACGCCACCGCGTAAACGCACCGTCGCTCCCAGCACCTGACAACCAAAGGATCCACGGCCCGGAGACCCCGTGACACGGGGAACAAAAGGTCCGCGGGTCCGCAGAACCGGGAAAGTGATCTTCATGAAACTGCGCCGCGCCCTGTCGGTCTCGGCCGCGACGGCCGCCCTGCTCCCCGTGACGATGGCCGCCGCACCCGCCTCCCAGGCGGCCCCCGCCGAGGCACTCCCCACGTGCTACGACATCGACACCGCCTACGGGCAGTACCACAACAACACCTTCGTGGGCCGCGTGTTCGGCATACCCAAGTCGGTCACCCTCAGCACTCAGTGGACGACCTACACGGCCACGCTCACCAACGCCTCGGCAAAGGAGCTGAAGTCGTTCGAACTCAAGGCCAAGCTGGGCAGTTACGTCTACAACGAGGGCGAGCGCGACCTGGGCCCGTACGGCGACCTGCAGTACTGGGACACCGCGCAGCGCGCCTGGAAGACGCTGCGCCAGGCCGACGGAGGGGCCCGCGGCACCGTCCCCGCCCCGAAGACGCTGAAGCCCCGCGAGTCCGTCCACGTGCAGCTGCGATTCAGGGTGGGTGAGAACCTGCCCATGGACCAGGCGTACGACGCGCTCACCGGCCTGACCGGCACCTTCGTCGACCACTACCGCGACACGGACTGCACGGCCAGCGGCGACGCCAGCGGCAGCTTCTCCCCCCGCAAGGGCTGACACCCACGAGGAGGTCTGCCGCCGTCACGGTCTGACGGCGGCAGACTCCTGCGGTGCGTGGGGATTCCGACGGCCCACGCCCCGAGACACCGGAACGGATCTTGCCGACCGCCCCGTCATCGGCCTTGGCGGTCTGCCCCGGAGGCGCCGCCCGCCACGACGTCACGCGGGCGCGAACCGGCACCCGTCCGCCGGTAGCCCTTGGAAGGGTCTCGCCATCACGTAGTCGGGTTGCTGCTACGGGTCCCGCCAGTTGGCGGTCGACCGCGAGGACACGGCCGGGCTTCCCTTCCCTGACCACTTCCCGATCGCAACATCACTGCGCGCTTCCGGGACTACTGCGTACCCGCTGCGGAGAAGGAAACGGGAAACAGCACCGTTCGCCTTGTCCGTCCGGGCGCGGTTGGCGCACTCTTTCCTGCGGCAGCCCCGTTCACATGGACGGATGGTCATGGAGGTTCTCGTGCCGCAACCGTCCACCGCGTTCGGCGAGGAACTGAGGAAGCGACGTTTGGACGCCGGCCTCAGCCTCACCGCGCTCTCGTCCGCCGTTCACTACAGCAAGGCGCAACTGAGCAAGGTCGAACGAGGCATCAAGGCGCCCAGCCGCGATCTGGCCCGGCTGTGCGACGCCGCCCTCCGGGCCGGTGGCGCACTGATCGCCCTGGTCGCCGCACCGGCTTCGGCCGTGCCGCAGGAGCCGGCACCCGGCGGAATCGACGAGGAGGAGTGGACGATGCAACTGTCTCCGGACGGCTCGGGGAGCTTCGAACCCCTGGGGCGGCGCCAGGTGGTGGGCGTGGGCGCCGCATCGTTGCTGCGCTGGCGTACCGGTGGTCAGGGCCCGGTCCCGTCGGCCACGGGTGTCGGAATGTTGGCGGCGTCCCGTGACCTGTTCACGCACTACCGCAAACTCGGCCAGAGCGTGGAGCCCGGCTTCCTGCTCCCCGGGCTGATCGCACAGACCCACACGCTGCGCGAGCTGTCGGCGCACGTCGACTCCCGCACCCGCCGGGAACTGCTGGCGCTCGGCTCCCGCTACGCCGAATACATCGGCTGGCTGGTGCAAGAGACCGGCGACGACGCGGCGGCGCTGTGGTGGACCCAGCGTGCGGTGGACCTCGCGGCTGCCGGCGGTGACCGAGCACTGGCCGGATACGCCCTGGTCCGGCGTGCCTTGGTCACCCTGTACCAGGACGACGCCGAACAGACCGTCGCCCTGGCCCAGCGCGCACGGAGCGGCTCGCTCCCGTCCCGGATCCGCGGGCTCGCCGCGCAGCGCCAGGCACAAGGACATGCGCTCGCGGGTGACCACGACGCCTGCCAGGCTGCCTTGGACCGGGCTCGGGAGCTGCTCGCCGACCGATCGGACGCATCCGACGCACCGGTGATCGGCAGCATGCACCTGCCCGACTCGGTCGGCATGGTCCAGGGGTGGTGCCTGTACGACCTGGGCCGTCCGCGACAGGCAGCCGAAGCGCTGGACCGGCAGCTCACGCAGGTCTCTCCCCACGCGATGCGCACCCAGGTGCGTTACGGGGTGCGCCGGGCACTCGCATACGCCGCGGACGGCGAGATCGACCACGCCTGCGCTCTGACCGCGGCACTGCTCGACGGGGTGGCCGCCGTGCGGTCCGCAACCGTCACGATCGACCTGCGGCGCCTGGCCCGCGTCCTGGCCCGGCACCCGCAGCAGGCGTCGGTGCGCCAGCTCTCCCCGCGGCTCGCCACATTATGCCGCTCCACCACTTCCTGAAGAGGAGTCCACGATGGCCAAGGTATTCATCAACTACCGGACGGGCGACGGTCACGAGTCCGCCGCCTTGATCGACAACGAACTCTCGAACCGCTTCGGGAAGAACCGCGTCTTCCGCGCCTCGAAGTCCATCCTGCCCGGGGAGGCCTACCCCGATGCCCTGCTGACGAGCTTGCGACGCAGCGCTCTGCTGCTGGCGGTGATCGGAGGCGACTGGATCAACTTCCAGGACCGGTTGGCAGATCCGGAGGACTGGGTGCGCAGGGAAATCCTGACGGCGTTCGAATGTGGGATCCCGGTGGTTCCCGTCCTCGCGGGCAGGACGACGGGGCGTCTGGAGAAGGACCACCTGCCGGATGCCTTGGCACGACTGGCGGACTTGCAGTCCGTCCGGCTGGACATGCAGAACGCGGAGGCCGACCTCAAGCGGCTCGGTGACGTCGTCGCGGAGATGGTGCCCGAGCTGCATGCCGCGGAGCACGCCGACGAGCGCGGCACCGACCAGGACGCCGTGTCCAATTCGACCGGAGACGTCCACGGAACCGTGGTGCAGAGCCGCGACTTCACCGGAGACGTCGCCGGGACCGTGATCAAGGGGGCGACCGGACCGGTCCACTCCGGCACCGGCGACATCTACCAGAACTCCCGCCATCAGTCCGGGGGACGCCACTACTCGGGCGACGGCATGACGATCGTGGAAGGCGATCAGCGGGGCGACGTTCGCCACCAGTTCGGTGGCCGAGGTCGGCACGAGGACGACGTGCGGTGACGGGACCCGGCACGACGCGGGTCGAGAATCCCCGCGGCCCGATGCACGCCGGGTACGGGGACCTCTACAACGTGAACGTCACCGTCGGCGGCCCTCAGGAGCCGAGCGTCCGCAGCCCCCGACGCATCGCGGACGACCAACTCCGCTGGCTCAGGCAGCGCTTCGTCGATCCCGAGGGCATGGGTGCGGCCCGCCGCCTCCTGGCGGAACACGGCACCGTCATCCTGTACGGCGAGCCGGGCAGCGGGCGAACAGCGGCGGCACGCGTGCTCCTGTACGAACTCCCGCGAGAGACGGGCGTCTTCCGCGAACTGCTGCCCGGCGACGAGGAGGAGACCCCACTCACCGATCCCGCACTGGTCGGAGCCGGCGACCGGCTGCTGCTGGATCTCGCCGAGGCCACCGGTACCCGCTGGACGAAGAACCGTAGGGACCTGTCGTCCCTGCGCGAGGCCGTACACGAGCAGCAGGCGCACTTGGTCGTCGTCATGCCCTACGACGACGGCCTGGAATCCGACCTCCAATTCCTGCGCGCCGACCTCGCACGCCCGCCGGCCGAGGAAGTGCTCCGTCGCCACTTGCGACTCCACGGCGTACCGCATGACGCATTCCTGCAACCGGCGCCTGCGATGGCGGAGTTCCTGGGAGAACAGCGCACGGTGGCGGAGGTCGCGGACTTCGCCGACCGTGTGCGTCGGGCCCGTGCCGCGGATCCGGGCGTCGGCTTCGCCCGTTGGTGCGAGCAGGCACGTGACGCCCGCAAGACCCGGCGGAAGGAGGTGGCCCGTCTCGTCGCCGAACGGAGCGAGGCATCGCAACGGGCGCTGCTGTTCGCCACGGCCATGCTGCACGGGGCGCACGCCGACGTCATCCACCGCGCCACCGACGTGCTGCTGCACCTGCCCGGGGGCCCTCGGGAAGAAGGGCCCTCACTGGCGTGCAAGGACCTGGCCGAGCGCCTGGAGGAGATCCATGCGTCGACCGGAACGGACGGCCACGTCCAGTTCAAGGAGTTGGACTACGACGACGCGGTACGCGTCCACTTCTGGAACCACATGCCGCACCTCCGGCCCCTGTTCAGCTCCTGGACCGCTCGTAGCACCGAGTTGGACGATCCACACCTCACCCCGGGCCTGCGCGAAGAGTTGGTGCATCGGCTCGCCGACCAGTACCTGCGCACCCACCAGTGGCAGGAGCTGACGGCCCTGGCGCACGAGTGGGGGGCCGGGGCCAGGTCGCAGGCGCGCGCGTGGGCCGCGATCCACGCGCTCTCCCGCGGCCTGGAACACCAGCGGTACGGAGCTGACTTCCGGCAGTTGGTCTACGCATGGTGCCGGGACAAGCAACTGACGGGGCAACTCGCCTACGTGCTGTTGCGCGTCTGCACCGACGTGATCGCCCCCACCCACCCCGACCAGGCAATGGTCCGGCTGCATCACCTGGCCCGCCGCGAGCACGCGGCCACGCACGCGTTGGACGCACTGTGCGCCTTGGTGGCGACGAGCAGCCGGCTCAGGCGCCGCGCCCTCGACCGCGTCACCCGGCGGTCGTCGGCCCCGGCCGCCGATGCGCGCCTCTTCCTGCGGATCTGCGATCCGGTTCCGCTGACGGAGCCGGGCGGGGCGCCCCGTGCGCTGGTGGACGAGGGCTACGTACGAGAGTGCGTGTCCCTCGGCTGGCTCGTGGTCTTCCGTCACCTGCCACGGCTCGACTGGCAGCCCTACGCGGAACGCTGGCTGCACCTCGCCTCCGACTCCGCCTCCGACGACCGCCGTGACCTGCTGCTCGACCTCTTGGTCAACGGCGCTGGTGGGGACGGCACCCACTTCGCGGTGCTGTACGCGGTGGCACGGGCCGCGGAGCCCACCACGTCCGGTGGGCCGGCACGCGGCGCCGCGACGACCGACCGGCTGCTCCAGAAGATCTCAGCGGCCCAGGGCCTCCGCCCACCTGCCGCTTCATCTCGATCCGCGACTCCCGGGGGGACGACACCATGACGACGGGATCCAAGACCACCACCGTGTTCCTGACCACCTTGTGCGCTCTGCTGCTGACGATCGTCGGCCTGGTGCAGCGGTGGCCCGGCTGGGCCTGGGCGGCCCTCGCCGTTCTCCTCGTCGCCGTGCCCACGGTGACCTTCAAGATCGCCGAGTCGCGGCGCGGCTCGTTCTCCGTCGACTTCGAGGAGCAGCGCACGGCAGTGCCCATCGAGCGCCGGGAACACCGCCTCAGTTCCGTTGCGCTTCCCAGTCAGTGGGCCGACTACGACTTCCTGTTCTCCGCGACCGTGCGGTGGTACCCGCTGGATCCCAACGGCCACGGCCCGGTGGTCAATCCGGCCGGCCTCGCCGTCGAGGCGGTGTTGGAACGGGCCCGCGCGCTCACCGAGCTGCGCGATCCCGACCGCGTCTCACTCGTCGAGCACGAGTTGGGCGGTGCGCTCAGCCGGCTGTGCCCGGACCGCACCGAACTTCTCCAGGCCATGGCGGAGAACGTCACGCTCACCTTGCACGCACACGATCGGGAGCGGCTGGACAAGTTGGCCGAGGTGCGCAAGGACAAGGCGGTCTGGGAACACCAACGCAAGTACGAACAGAGCAAACGCGAGTACCTGGGCGAAGACGTGCTGAAGGACACCGGCAGTGCGGTGGTCTGGTGGCTGGCGAAAAACGAGGACCGGGTGGAGAAGACCGTGGCGGACCTCGGCCTGCTCGCGCAGCTCGCGTCCGCCGCCAATGACGCCGACGTGCCCGATCGGCTGCGGGCGTTCGTGCCTCAACTCGTCGACGGGCGAACCGACGCGGAGGACGTCGACGGCCCCTCCACCGTCGTCGAGCGCGAGCCGACCGCCACCGAGCACTTCGAGGCGTTCCTCACGAGCATGGGCTTCCCCGACGGCGACGTCCGCCGCGGCATGCTCGCCAAGCAGGTCGCGGACGTCATCAGGACCCAGGGCCGGAACGAGACCGCCGAGGAAATGTTGCGGCGGTTCGAGCCACCGGCGCGTTACCGGTCGGATGACGAGGATCCGTCGGTCGGTGGGGACGACGCGGGGTTCGAGTCGCCGCCCGGGCGGTGAGCCGACGGGGCGGCCCCTCAGCCCTCTTCCTCCGCTACCGGGTAGGGCACGAAGGTGCTGGTGTTCTCGTCGATGTGGAGGGGGCGGGCCAGGGGTGGGGCGGCGCGTTGGGGGCAGTTGAGGCGTTCGCAGACGCGGCAGCCCATGCCGATGGGGGTGGCGGTGGCGGCGTTGTCGAGGTCGAGGCCGTCGGAGTAGACGAGGCGGTGGGCGTGGCGGATTTCGCAGCCGAGGCCGATGGCGAAGGTCTTGCCTGGTTCGCCCCAGCCGCCGCGGTGTCGGGTGAGGGCCCGGGCGGTCCACAAGTAGCGTTGACCGTCGGGCATTTCGGCGATCTGGACGTGGATGCGGCCGGGGGCGGTGAACGCTTCGTAGACGTTCCAGAGCGGGCAGGTGCCGCCGGCGCGGGAGAAGTGGAAGCCGGTGGCGGATTGGCGTTTGGAGAGGTTGCCGGCGCGGTCGACGCGGACGAAGGAGAAGGGGACGCCGCGCAGGCGGGGGCGTTGGAGGGTGCTCAGGCGGTGGCAGACGGTTTCGTAGCCGAGGCCGTAGCGGTCGGTCAGGCGCTCGATGTCGTAGCGGACGTGTTCGGCCGTGGCGTGGAAGTCGGTGTAGGGCAGGACGAGGGCGGCGGCGAAGTAGTTGGCGACGCCGATGCGGGCCAGGGCGTGGGCGGGTGAGCCCGGCGGGAAGTCCTCGGCTGCCTGGTCGTCGAGGTGGTCGCCGTGTTCGAGCAGGGCGAGTTGGGTGGCCATGCGGAAGGCGCGTTGGCCCGGGCGCAGCCGGGTGGACAGGTGCAGGGTGCGGGTGGCGTCGTCGTAGTGGTGCAGGCGGTCGTCGGTGTCGGTGGACAGGCGGACGGCGTGACGGTCGGCGAGGCGGGTGGTCAGGACGCGGAGCACGTCGCCGGGCCGGATGCCGATGTCGGCGGCGAGGCGTTCGGCGGCCTGGTCGGTCTCGTGCAGGTAGTTCTGCCGGCGGTAGAAGAAGTCGCGGATCTCCTCGTGGGGTGAGCCCGGCAGCTGCGGGTCGGTCCCCCGGCCGTCGGTGGCGCCCACCAGGCGTTCGGACAGGTGGTGGTTGCGGCGGCCGAGGTCGAGCAGGACGTGGGCGATCGCGGGCGTCCGGGCGGCGAGTTCGGTCAGGTCGGCGGTGGAGATGCGGGCCGCGGCGAGTTCGCCGGCCAGTGCCTCGCGCAGGTCCGCCACCAGTCGGGTGGTGTCGCGCTCGGAGAAGAATCCGGGGTCGACGCCGAACGCCTCGGTGAGGCGGAGCAGGACCGGGACGGTGAGCGGACGGGAGTCGTGCTCCATCTGGTTGAGGTAGCTGCGCGAGATGCCGAGGGCGCGGGCCAGGTCCGCCTGGCTCATCCGTCGTTCCTCGCGCAGCCGGCGCAGGCGCGCTCCCGCATACGTCTTGCTCACCGCGTGTCCTTTGCTGTCCGGGTCGTGGTCGGCGTACGCGAGCGGGTCCGCCGCGTGGCCGTTGCAATGTTCGCAGAACTGCGGGTGAAGATTTGCAGAAGTTGGCAGGCGTCCACGCTTGTTGGCACTCAGTGCCACTGCCAGAGTCTGAGTGCGGCCCGCTGGACCCGAACGGCCACCGCCCGGATCGGGGCCCGATTCACGGCCCTGACGTCGGAGATCCCGGCAACGGCGGTGTCCAGCACCGGCAACATTGCTCAGCTCCGCTCCCCGGAGGGACGGCGGGCCGCATCCCAGTCACACGAAGTACGACACACAGTGCCACCCGTTGCTCATACAGGCAGCGGTGTTGGCATCCACCACGGACCGAGGAGACGGTGACAGTCATGGCACAGGCGAGGACGCAGGCCATCGAGGAACTAGCCCGGCGCTGGGCCACCGACCCGCGGTGGCAGGGCATCGAGCGCACCTACGGCGCCGCGGACGTCGTGCGGCTGGCCGGCAGCGTCCGCGAGGAGCACACCCTGGCCCGGCGCGGCGCCGAGCGACTCTGGCGCCAACTGCACGAACTGGACTACGTGCACGCGCTCGGCGCGCTCACCGGCGGCCAGGCCGTCCAGCAGGTCAAGGCCGGCCTCCAGGCCATCTACCTCTCCGGCTGGCAGGTCGCCGCCGACGCCAACCAGGCCGGCCACACCTACCCCGACCAGAGCCTGTACCCGGCCAACTCCGTTCCCCAGGTGGTCCGTCGGATCAACAACGCGCTGCTGCGCGCCGACCAGATCGCCACCGCCGAGGACGCCGGCGACACGACGGACTGGCTGGCGCCGGTGGTCGCCGACGCCGAGGCCGGTTTCGGCGGTCCGCTCAACGCCTTCGAGCTGACCAAGGCGATGATCGCGGCGGGTGCGGCCGGCATCCACTACGAGGACCAGCTCGCCTCGGAGAAGAAGTGCGGCCACCTCGGCGGCAAGGTGCTGGTGCCCACCTCGCAGCACATCCGCACGCTCAACGCGGCCCGGCTCGCGGCGGACATCGCCGACGTGCCGACGCTGATCGTCGCCCGTACCGACGCCCTCGCCGCCAACCTGCTGACCACCGACGTCGACGAGCGGGACGCCGAGTTCGTCACCGGTGAGCGCACCGCCGAGGGCTTCTATCGGGTGCGCAACGGCATGGCGCCGGTGATCGCCCGCGGACTGGCCTACGCCCCGTACGCCGATCTGATCTGGGTCGAGACCGGTACCCCGGACCTGGCCCAGGCACGGGAGTTCGCCGAGGCGATTCACGCCCGGCACCCGGACCAGATGCTGGCCTACAACTGCTCGCCGTCGTTCAACTGGAAGGCGGCCCTGGACGACGACCAGATCGCCAAGTTCCAGCGGGAGTTGGGCGCGATGGGCTACAAGTTCCAGTTCATCACGCTGGCCGGTTTCCACTCCCTCAACCACGGCATGTTCGACCTGGCGCGCGGCTACGCGGACCACGGCATGACCGCCTACGTCGACCTCCAGGAGCGGGAGTTCGCCGCGCAGCAGCACGGCTTCACCGCCGTGAAGCACCAACGCGAGGTCGGCACCGGCTACTTCGACCTGGTCTCCACCGCGGTCAACCCCACCTCCTCCACCACCGCACTGGCCGGCTCCACCGAGGAGCAGCAGTTCCACTAGGCCGTGCGGGGGGGGGCGGACGACCGTCCCCGTCCGCCCCCGCTCCGCCCGCCGACGCCCGCTCCCGCCCCTCCCGCAGGAGAATCCGATGCCCACCAGCGCACTGACCCGTTCCGTTCGCGTGCTCGCCGCCCCGGGCGAGCGGCACGACGAGATCCTCACGCCCGAGGCCCTGGACTTCGTCGGTCACCTGACCGCGGAGTTCGGCGGGCGCCGGCGGGAGTTGATGACCGAACGCCGTCGGCAGGCCCTGCGCCTGGCCGCCGGCGCACCGCTCGACTTCCCCCTGGTCACCTCCGCCGTCCGGGCCGACCCGACCTGGCACGTGGCCCCGCCCGCGCCCGGTCTCGCCGACCGCCGCGTGGAGATCACCGGGCCGCCGGACCGCCGCACCACCCGCGACGCCCTCGCCTCCGGGGCCCACGTCTGGACCGCCGACTTCGCCGATGCCACCGCGCCCACCTGGGCCAACGTCATCGACGGGCAGGTGAACCTGCTCGACGCGCTCGCGCGTCGCATCGACGTCACCAGCCACGACGGCGAGGGGGACCGACGCGCCGAGCGCGCACGCCGCACCACGATCGTGGTCCGCCCCCGCGGCTGGCACCTCGACGAGGAACACCTCCGGTACGACGACAGCCCGGTGCCCGCCGCGCTCGTCGACTTCGGCCTGTACCTCTTCCACTGCGGGCAGCGGCAGCTCGACGCCGGCCACGGCCCGTACTTCCACCTGCCGGAGGTGGCGAACCGCTACGAGGCGCGGCTGTGGAACGACGTCTTCGTCGGCGCCCAGGACCTGCTCGGCATCCCGCGCGGCACGATCCGCGCCACCGTGCCCGTCGAGACCGTCACCGCGGCGTTCGAGATGGAGGAGATCCTCCACGAACTGCGGGACCACGGCGCGGGGTTGCAGGCGAGCCGCTGGAACTACCTGTTCAGCCTGGTCAAGACGTTCGGCCACCGCACCGACTTCCGGCTGCCGGACCGCGCCGGGGTGACGATGACCGCGCCCTTCCTGCGGGCCTACACCGATCTGCTGGTCCGCACCTGCCACCGGCGCGGCGCCCATGCGATCGGCGGGTCGGCGGCCCAGGTGCCCAGTGCGGACCCCGCCGCGCACCAGGCCGCCCTCGCAACGGTCCGACTGGACAAGGAAGTCGAGGCCGAGGCCGGCTTCGACGGCGGCTGCGTGGCGCATCCGGGACTGGTCCCGGTGTGCCGCGAGGTCTTCGACGGCGTCCTGGCGGACCGGCCGCACCAGATCGAGCGGACCCGCGACGACGTGGCGGTGACCGCCGGCGACCTGCTGGCGGTGCGCCGGATCAGCACCCCGCCCACGCCGGAAGGGCTGCGCGCCAACATCACGGCCGCGCTCCGCTACTTCGACGCCTGGCTGCGCGGCGCCGGGACCGTGCCTCTGGACGGCGTGCTGGCGGACGCGGCGACCGCCGAGATCGCCCGCGCCCAGGTGTGGCAGTGGCTGCGGCACCGCCTCGTCGACCGGGAGACGGTGTTGCGGATGCTCGACGAGGAGAGCGCGTCGCTGGGCGCCCAGTACCCCTGGGCCGCCGTGGAGGAGGTGCGGGCCCTGTTCGAACGGACCTGCCTGGGCATCGAGTTGCCCGCCTCCTTCACGCCCGACGCCTACTCCCGCCATCTCGTCCGGCACGCCCAGGCACGGGCGTGAGCCGGTGCGTCGACCCGGGCTGAGGGGCCCGGGGGGCGCCGCGGGGGTTGAGGGACCCGTGCGGTCGCTGTGAGACGGGGCGCGGGGCGGGGGAACCCGTCCCGCGCCCCGCTGTGGTGGACCGCCGGCCGGCCCCACCACCCGCGAGCCCCACCCCCGCCCGGCCCGCGTCAGGAACTGGTGAGGACGACCAGTTGCCGGGTCGCCCGGGTCATCGCGACGTAGCGGTCCACCGCTCCTGCGACGCCCGCCCCGAACGCCGCCGGGTCGACCAGGACGACCAGGTCGAACTCCAGGCCCTTCGACAGCTCGGGCGTCAGCGAGCGGACGCGGGGCGTCGCCCGGAACGCGGGGGCGCCGATGACGCAGGCGACCCCGTCGGCGTGCGCGGCGAGCCAGGCATCCAGGATCGTGTCGAGTTCCGCGACGGACCCGTGGGTGACGGGCACGTCGCCGCTGCGGATGGAGGTCGGCACGTTGGCGTCCGGGAGCACGGCGCGGATGACCGGCTCGGCCTCCGCCATGACCTGTGCCGGCGTACGGTAGTTGACGCTCAGCGAGGCCACCTCGACCCGGTCGAGCCCGACCCGCGCCAGCCGTTCCTGCCACGACTCGGTGAAGCCGTGCCTGGCCTGGGCCCGGTCCCCGACGATGGTGAAGCTCCGGGACGGACAGCGCAGCAGCAGCATGTTCCACTCGGCGTCGGTCAGTTCCTGGGCCTCGTCCACGACGACGTGCGCGAACGGCCCGGCGAGCCGGTCCGGCTCGCTGCCGGGCAGGGCGGCCGCGTCGATCAGGCTGTCCTGGAGGTCCTGGCCGCGCAGCATGGTCACGGCTCCCTCGCCGTCGTCGTCGGCCGCGAGGACGTTGTCGATGACGTCGGCCATCCGGGCGCGTTCGGCGGCGACGGCGGCCTCCTGCCGACGCCGTCGCCGGGCCGCCTGCGGGTCGCCGAGCCGCTGTCGGGCCGCGTCCAGGAGCGGCAGGTCGGCCACCGTCCATGCCTGGGGAGCCTCCTTGCGCTGGAGCGTGTGCACCTCGTCGCGGCTCAGCCAGGGAGCGCACAGCCGCAGGTAGGCGGCAACCGACCAGAGGTCGCCGACCAGGTCCGCCGCTTCGAGCAGTGGCCAGGCACGGTGGAGGGTGGTGACCAGCTCTTCGTCGTGTCGCAGCGCCCTGCCGAACAGCTCGGGCGGAACGTCGTCGTCGAGCTTGTCCAGCAGGATCGTGACCAGTTCCGCCCAGATCTGCTCGCGCGCCTCGTTGTGCGGCGTGCCGGCGCCCGCTGCCTGGAACGCCTCGGCCCAGTCGTCGGCGCTCAGCCAGACGTCGGCCCAGTCCGTCGTGACCGTCATCCCCTCGGCCGGCGGCTCCTCGTAGAACCTGACCGCCGCCTCGATCGCGCGCACCATCTGCGCGGACGACTTCAGGCCGGCCACCTCCGGGTCGGTCTCGCTCGCCGCTCCGGCGCCCTCGGCGACGAGGTCCCGCACGGTGCAGGTCCGCACGCCCTCCTCGCCCAGGCTGGGCAGGACGTCGGCGACGTAGGCCAGGTAGGGCTGGTGCGGCCCGACGAACAGCACCCCGCCCCGACGGTGGCCCAGGCGGGGGTCGGAGTGGAGGAGGTAGGCGGAGCGGTGCAGGGCGACGACGGTCTTGCCGGTGCCCGGGCCGCCGTCGACGACCAGGGTGCCGCGGGAACCGGCCCGGATGATGGCGTCCTGGTCGGACTGGATGGTGGCGAGCACGTCCCGCATCCGGGCCGACCGGCTGCTGCCCAGGCTGGCGATGAACGCGGACTGGTCGTCGAGCGCGGCGTGCCGTCCGGGCGCCAGCGCGTCGGCGGTGAACACCTCGTCCCAGTAGTCGCCGATCCGGCCGCCGGTCCAGCGGTAGCGGCGGCGGCTCGCCAGTCCCATCGGGTTGGCGTGGGTCGCGCCGAAGAACGGCTCGGCGGCCGGCGAACGCCAGTCGACCAGCAGCCGGCGCCCCGAGCCGTCGGTGAGGCCGAGCCGTCCGACGTAGACGGGCTCGGGGTCGTCGGCGGTGACGATGCGCCCCAGGCACAGGTCCAGGCCGAACCTGCGCAGGGCGCGCAGGCGGGCGGTCAGTCGATGGATCTCGGCGTCCCGGTCCATGGCGGCCCGGCCGACGCCGCCGGGTGCCTTGAGCGTGGCGTCGAGCTGGTCGGACAGCTCGCCGATCGTACGGTCCAGGCTCTCCGCGAGGGCCGCGAAGTGCTGCTCGTCCTCGGCGACCAGTGCCTGGTCGGCCTTGGCCGCGAGCCGGGCGGGAAGCGCGAACGCGCTGGTGGTCAGGGAACCCATGACATCAACCCCGATCCGAGGCCGCGCCCGCGGCGCCCACCGGCGCGGCGCCAGGCACGGTGCCAGGCACCAGCAGCCGCAGGCCCCGTTCCACCGCCCCGGCGGCAGCGCCCGGCTCGCCTTTCGACAACACGTCATGCACGTCGTGCATCCCCCGTTTCCGCAGGTTCTGGCTTTGGCCTGCGATTCTGCGGTACGACAGGGGCCTTGCCGCAAGCCCCCCAGTGCGCTATATGTTGAGAATGGCAAGGAGCGTTCGTACTCCTTGCCTCTTCTCATTTCGGCGCCGGTGGCACCGCTCCCCCACCGGCCGCGGCGCTCTCAGCCCTTCAGCCCGTAGAAGTGGATCCGGGAGTTCGGGGTGAAGCCGATGCGGGGGCGCTCATCGTCGATGCGCCGCGGTGGCGGGGCGCGCCACACGGCGTTCACCCCGGCCGCGCACCCCCGACTGACCGGCACCGCCGCCGCGGGGCGGCGTGAGCAGCCACAGCGCCAGCAGCCCGCTACCCACGCCGACGCCGACGGCCACCGTGCCGCCGCCGAGCGTCCAGCGCGGCCGAACCCGAGGCCGAGCAGCGTCGAAGTCGCCGCCCAGCCGCGCTCTCCGCCGCGGATCATGCCGAAGGTGATGCCGATCGCCGCCAATGTGAACGTGGCGATGCCCAGGTGGTCGATGCGGGTCGAGGTGGTGGTGTCGTCGGTGAGGACCACGGCGGAGAGGGCCATCGTGAGCGCGCAGACCGGGACGCCCGCGAAGAAGATCCACTGCCAGGACAGGAACTGCGTCAGGACCCCGCCGGCGACGTTGCCGGTGCCGGCGGCCGCGCCGGCCACCGCGCCCCAGACCGCGAAGGCCACACCCCGGTCGCGCCCGGTGTAGGTGAGCCCGATCAACGGGAGCAGGGTCGAGAACATCGCGGCACCGGTCAGGCCCTGGACGGCTCGCGCGGCGATCAACACCGCGGCGTTGCCGGCCAGTCCGCACGCGAGCGTGGCCACGCCGAAGACGCCGAGGCCGGACAGGTAGAGGCGTTTACGCCCCAGGTTGTCCCCGAGCGAGCCCATGCCGAGCAACAGCCCCGCCAGGGCGAGGGGGTAGACGTCGACGATCCACTGCGCGGCGCCGAAGCCCGCGTGCAGGTCGTGGGCCATGCTGGGGAGCGCCACCGTCACGATCGTCGAGTAGACGAGCAGCACGAACGTTCCCGAGCAGGTGGCGACCAACGGCAGCCAGGTGCGCATGGCGGGTTTCCTTCCGAAGCCTGGAGCCTTCCGGGACCAGGCTGCTGTAATACGCTTGTGCAGCAGAACCCTTACGGAGAAGACCCCGTCCGGCTGGTCCTGGACCTTGCCGCCCAACCGCCGTGCACCCCAGCAGAGTTCGCCGACCGGTGCGTCGCCGCGGGCATGGCGATCGACCGCCCGGTGGGCGACGGGGACCTGGCGGAGCTCCTGGAATTCCTCCCGCGCTGGCTCGCGGTGGTCGACGCCGACACCCCCGAGCAGCGGGCGGCCCTGCTCAACGCGCTCCTGACGGACGCGTCCGAACACCCCCGCCTGACCGACCACGCCGACGGCGGCTGGCACGTTCACTACCGTGCCGACGGCCTGGGCCTGGCCGGTGTGGTGCGGGCGGTGGTCAGCGTGGGCACCGCCCTGCACCTGACCCACCGCGGCATGGACCGGCTCGGCCGTTGCGCCCTGCTCGACTGCGGCCGGGCGTACGGCGACTTCACGCGCGGCGGTCGGCAGCGCTACTGCTCCCCCGCCTGCGCGAACCGCGACGCGGTGCGTCGTTTCCGCGCCCGGCAGGCCGCCCGCCAGGCCGCTCGGAAGCCGTGAGGCCGGCGGCGCGGCACCCGCGCCGGCTCACCGACCCGTCCGGCCCGCCGCCCGCAACTCCGCCCGGGCCGCGCGCACTTCGTCGATGGCCTGGAGGTGGCCGCCGTCGACCGCGCAGCGTCCGGCCCGTTCCAGCAGTCGGGTCGCCTCGTTCGGCGCCGTCCCGCCCCGTACGCGGGCCAGCGCCGTCAAGGCGAACGCCAGGGCGGTGCCGCCGAACGGCTCGGCCAGTTCGACCGCGGCCAGGGCCAGGCGCTGCGCGTCCGCCGACTCGCCGCACAGCAGGTGGAGTTCGGCGAGGTTGGCGCGCTCGAAGGCGGTGGCCGTGGGGCGGCCCGCCTGTTCGGCCAGGGCCAGTGCGCGGTGGCCGTGGGTCAGCGCGTCGCCGTACCGGCCCGCGCGGCGCTCGGTCTCCCGCAGCACGGACAGCACGGTGGCCAGCAGGGCCCGGTCTCCGGCCGCCTCGGCCGGTGCCAGTGCCGCGGCGGCGGGGCCGGCCGCCTCGTGGGCGAGGCCCGACAGCCCCAGGCAGACCGTCTGTTGCGCCCGCGAGCGGGCCAGCAGTACGGGGTCGTCGGCGTCCCCGGCGGCGGCGCACTGCTCCGCCGTCCGGGCGGCCGCCAGCCCCTCCTCGTAGCGGCCGCAGTAGGACAGCACCGCCGAGTGGGCCATGTGGTGGGCGGCCCGGATGGTGTCGGGGGCGCCGGGGCCAGGCGGGTGGGCGGCCAGGACGGCGAGGGCCTCGTCGGCCCCCGGGCCGCGGCCGAGCACCTCCGCCAGGCGGGCGGCGGCCAGTGTGCAGGCATCGCGCTGCCCTTGCCACTCGTACGAACCGAGGGCCTCGCGCACCACGGCGACGGCGTCCGCGTACCGTCCCGAACGGTCCAGGTGCAGCGCCCAGTCCAGTCGCACCCGTGCCGCGTCCGCCTCGGGCCGTGCGGACCGGTCGTCGCGGGAGCGGCCCGTCGCGGCCAGGGCCCGGTGCAGTTCGGCCCGGCGTCGCGCCAGTCGTGCGCGGGCCGGTTCGGCCCAGGGCGCGTGGCGGTCCTCGGGCAGCAGCTCGCCGCTGAGGGCCTCCAGGGCGCGGGTGAGTGCGCGGTGCCCGCCGTGGCGCAGGGCCCGCCGGGCGGCGGCTTCCGCCTCGTCGGTGTCCACGCGTACCGTGTGCGGTGCCAGCCGCAGCAGGTCGCCGTCGGTGGTCAGGTACGCGGAGGCGCCGCGCGGCGGCAGTTCGGGTTCCAGGGCGTGCCGGGCGGTGTGCAGTGCCACCCGCAGGCTGCCGAGCGCGGAGCGGAGTTCGGCGTGCGGCCAGCACGCCGCCATGACCTGTTCGCGGTGCAACGCGTGGTCGGGCGCGAGGGCCAGCAGCTTGACGAGCGTCCGGGCGCCGGGCCGGGACCAGCGTTCCACGAGCGGGGCCCCGTCCTCGCGGACCAGCCGGAACCCGCCGAGCAGTCGAATGCGCAGCATGGGGGGAGGCATCGGCCGGTCACTCTAATCGGTTCCGAACGGCTCTGGTGGACCGCGGAGTTACACCGGCGTTACTGGCCGGATCCGGTCGCCGGGTCGGGGCACGTCAGTCGGGCCCCGTCGGGGGGAACGCGCCAATGTCGTCGGGGCGGCCGGGATCTTGGGTGACGTGCGTTGACGGTGTGCCGGGTGGTTGCTGGGATGGGCGGGTGCGCGGCGCCCGGCCGGCGACGCCGCCCCCACCCCACTCCCTGAGGAGGAAGCGTGAAACGCTCCCCTGCCCTTGCCGTGTCCGTTCTCGTCCTGGTGTCCGGTACCGCCGTGGCGGCCAACGCCGCCGGTCCGGCCGCCGCTCCCGCACCCGCACCCCACGCCCGCTCCGCGGCGGCTGCCTGGTGCGAGAAGCAGGGCGGTACGGCGGAGACGCGGGTGCCCTACTACACGGGCACCGGCAACAAGATCACCCCGTTGGGCGGCGAGCGGGAGATGTGCGTCTTCGCGGCCACCGACGGCAGCAAGATCATGATTGCCGCGGACACCCTGGCCGCGGACAAGCCGACCCTGGCCGCACTCGCCTACGTCCGCAAGCCCGCCGGCCCGAGCAGCCCGGGCAATCCGTCCATCGCCTACTGCCAGGGCATCAACGGCACCGCCATGTTCGGCAACAAGCCCACGGACGGCGGTGGTTGGGGCCCGAAGAACGAGACCGACCCGTCGAAGGCGACCTCCACGTGCGCGTTCGCCGACGGCTCGATGATCGATGCCTGGGGGCTGAAGTACCACCAGGGCGGGGTGGTCCGCGGCGCCGATCTGACGAAGAAGTTCCAGGCGACCATTCCGGGGGCGTGAACGCCGGCCGCGCCCGACAGCGTCCCGTTCCACGGGGCGTCACCGGTGCCGGTGGGGAACCGCGGGTCGCGGCCCCACCGGCGCCGGCGGGCCGGCCGCCGGCGCCTCAGGCCGGCTGTGCGAGGTGTTCGACGATGACGAGCGTGCCGCTGCTGCCGGGGCGCACGGCGTGCACGACGCCCGCCTGGACGACGTACGCCTCCCCGGCACGCACCTCGACCTCGGCGCCGTCGGCGACCAGTCGCAGCGTGCCGTCCACCACCAGCAGCGCCTCCGCCACCTCGTGGGATTCCGGCGCCGAGCCGCGTCCGTCCATCCGCAGCACCTGCACCGCGGTGCTCCCGACCCGTCCGAGCAGGTGCGAACTCCAGGCATCCGGGAGTTCCGCGGCCGTGTTCCGGATGTCGACGACGTTCATGGCGTGCCTCCTGGCGGGCCGCTCCGCAGGAGGCCGTCCGAGCCACCGGGGGTCCGCGTTCGTGATCAAGGGATGTCGTGACGGTACGGCGCGGCGGCGCGCTGTTGGTCGACCGTTGGGCAAAACCTCGCCGGGGCCGGGCGCCGGTCCGCGTCAGTACGTCGCCAGCTGGGCCAGGAGGCGTTCGGCGGTGGTGATCTCGCCGCCGAGGGGGTGGTCCGCCGCGACGTACGGGAGGTGGTCGGCGGCGGCGGCGAAGGCGCGGGAGACCGGGGCGGGCGGGAGCGGCGTGCGGGACTGGCGCAACGCCCGTACTGCGCCTATCAGTTCGCAGGCCAGGACCGTGCGGTAGGCGTCGACCGCGGCGGTGGTGGAGCGCGCGGCGTGGGTGGAGAAGCTCGCGTGGTCCTCCAGTCCCCGGGAGATGACGGCCGTGCCGAGGGTGACCGGGGCGGCGGCGTGCCGGAGTTGGGCCAGTGCGTCGTGCGCGACGTACTCCAGGATCATGATGCCGGAGCTGCCGGCGGGGCCGGCGGCGAGGAACGGCGTCAGCCGGGTCAGGTCCGGCTCGACCAGGTCGCTCAGGCGGGCGGCGGAGAGTTCGGCGGCGTGGTGCAGGGCGGCGCGCAGCCCGTCGAGGGCGAGGGCGAGGTGGGCGGTGGAGAACTGGCCGTGGTGGTGCACCTGGGCGCGCTCGATGTCGATGAGCGGGTTCTCCGCGGCGGCGTTGACGTCGATGGTCAGGACGCGTTCGAGGGTGTCGGCGGCATCCAGGGCGGGTCCGTGCACCTGCGGGTAGGCGCGCAGCCCGAAGGGGTCCTGCAGCCGGCGGCCCGCGGGGGCGTCCTCGTCCAGTCCCAGCAGGCGGCGCATCGCGGCGGCGCAGGCCACCGAGCCGGGGTGCGGGCGGGCCAGGTGCACCGCTTCGGCGAACGCTTCCGGTGAGCCGCCGAGGGCGCAGTAGGACAGCGCGGTGATCGTGTGGCTGGCACGCAGCAACTGCCGCAGGTCGTGCCAGGCGAGTACCGACTGGGCGAGCGTGGTGGCGTTGCTGGAGATGAAGGCCAGCGCGTCGCCGGGGCTGATCGGAACGGGGTCCAACGCCCCCTGGGCGTACGGCAGTTCGCCCGCCAGGGTGAGGGCGATCTCGGCGAGCGTGGTGAGGTCGCCGGTGCCGATGGCGCCGCGGGCGTGGACGCGCGGCAGGGCGTCGCGGGTCAGGGCCGTTTGGAGGGCGCGGAGCAGGCGGGGGTGCACGCCGCTGCCGCCGGCGGCCAGTTGGTTGAGCCGGATGAGGAGTGCGCCGCGCACCACGTCGTCGGGCAGCCGCTCGCCGCTGCCGCCGGCGTGGCTGCGCAGCAGGCGCAGGCCGTGCTGGTCGGCGGCGTCCCGGTCGACGACGGCGTGCCGGTTGGCGCCGACGCCGGTGGTGCGGCCGTACACCGCGCGCTTGGCCCCGCTGTCCCGGGCTATCGCGTAGGCGCGCGCCGCCCGTTCCAGCGCCTTCTCGTCGAGTTCCACGGGGGTGGCGTGCCGTGCGGCGTGCGCGACGTCGTGGCAGTCGAGGTGCGTACCGGTGATGCGGAGGGGAACGGTTTCCGGCATGGCGACTCCTCTTGACAAGTAGCTATTCAGCTCGCAGGCTGCATGAAACCTTCCATTCGTCACGCTGGCAAGAGCCGTCACACCACGGCATCCGGGGCCCGCCCGCCGCTCCCCTCCCCGCCCCGTCCGTGGCCCCCGGCTCCTGCTTCCCCCTGAACGGAGAGCTGGTCAGCCATGCCCGAAGACAGGCTCCGCCCCGTCGCACCCGGCCATCCGGCACCTCCGGAACAGGACCCCGCCCGCCCGGCGCCGCCCGGTGCGCACGCCTCCTTCGACGACCTGCCGCTCAACCGCTTCCACCTCAAGATCACCGCACTGACCTTCGGGGCGAACTTCTCCGACGGCTACCAACTGGGCATCATCGGCATCGCCTTGACCGCCATGGCCCCGCAGATGCACCTCGGGGCCCTGTGGCAGGGCCTGATGGGCGCCTCCGCCCTGATCGGCGTCTTCATCGGCAGCATCGTCATCGGCTGGGCCGCCGACCGGATGGGCCGCCAGCGGCTCTACATGCTCGACTTCCTCCTCATCGCCGTCGCCTCCGTCCTGCAGTTCTTCGTCTCCGGCCCCGTGGAACTGTTCGTCCTGCGGCTGCTGATCGGCTTCGGCATCGGCGCCGACTACGCGCTCGGGCCCACGCTCGTCGCGGAGTTCGTGCCGCGCCGCTACCGCGGCGGCCTGCTGGCCTCCCTCACCGTCCTGTGGACGGTCGGCTACATCGCCGCCTTCTTCTTCGGCACCTACCTCGTCGGCCTCGGCGGCGACGCGTGGCGCTGGCTGCTGGCCAGCAGCGCGCTGCCCGCGATCGCGGTGCTCCTGGTACGGATCGGCACCCCGGAATCCCCGCGTTGGCTGATCGGCAAGGGCCGGCTCGACGAGGCCCGGCGGGTCGTCACCACGTACCTGGGCGACCAGGTCGACTTCGACGCCTTCGCCGCGCAGCAGCGCACCGAACGCAAGCCCGCGCCCTACCGCGCGCTCTTCGGCCGCGAGCACTGGCGCAACACGGCCTTCGGCGTCCTGTTCTACAACTGCCAGGTGATCCCGTACTTCGCGATCTACACCTTCCTGCCGCTGGTCCTCGTCAAGATCAGCCTGGCCGGTCAGGGGTTCCTCAGCGAGGCGCTGCTCAACCTCTTCCTGCTCCTGGGCGGCATCGCCGGACTGTGGCTGGTGGCCGGGCTGACCCGACGCCGGCTGACGATCGGCTCCTTCGCGGTGCTCGCCGCGTCCCTCGCGCCGATGGGCATCTGGCCCGACGCGCCGGCCGCGGTGCTCTTCCCGCTGTTCCTGGTCTTCACCTTCACCATGTCGGCGGCCACCAACCTGGACCAGGTCTACCCGCCCGAACTCTTCCCCACGGAACTGCGCAGCTCCGGCGTCGGCCTGCTCAACGGCATGAGCCGGGTCGGCTCCGCCATCGGCACCTTCCTGCTCCCGGTCAGCCTCAGCGGCCTCGGGTTCGCACCGACCATGATGGCGCTCACCGTGGTCCTGTTGATCGGTGCGCTGGTGTCCGCACGGTGGGCCCCCGAGACCAGCGGCGCCGCCCTGGAGTGACGTCGGCGGGGGCGCCCCCCGCCGGCGGCCCCAGGTCAGAAGCGCTTCGCGCCGTCCGTGATCGCCTCGCGGATGCGGTGGTAGGTGCCGCAGCGGCAGACGTTGCGGATCTCGTCCAGGTCGGCCTCGGTGATCTCCCGGCCGGCGGCGCGGGCCTGCTTGACCTTGGCGACCGCGGCCATGATCTGGCCGGGCTGGCAGTAGCCGCACTGGGCGACGTCGTACTCCAACCACGCCTCCTGCATGGGGTGCAGGTCCTTGCCGACGGTGGCGGGCAACCCCTCGATGGTGGTGACCTCGTCGTCCGGCCGGACGTCCTTGACCGGCACCGAACAGGGGTTGAACGCCTTGCCGTTGAGGTGACTGGTGCACGCCTGGCAGACGCCGAGGCCGCAGCCGTACTTCGGCCCGGTGACGCCCAGGACGTCGCGCAGCACCCACAGCAGCCGCACGTCGTCCTCGACCTCGGCCGTGACGGGCTTGCCGTTGAGGATGAAGGTGTGTTCGGGCACGGTCGCTCCTTGCGCTCCTGAAGGGGCCGCCACCGACCGGTCGCCTCTAGTAGGCGCGGTCCAGGCCGTCGGTCGGCGATTGCGGTATCGGGGGGACGGTCGGCAGCGGCTCGAAGCCGAGCGGGCCGGGGTGGTTGAGCGGGAACGTCGTCGGCATGGTGCCGGTGGCCGCACCGTACGCGCAGGCGACGGCGGCCGCGGCGGCGCCGACCGCCAACTCCCCCGCCCCGCCCGGCTTCCCGCTGGTCGGCGGCATGACGACGATCTCCAGCTCGGGCGGGGTGTTCCACTGGCGGGTGTAGAAGTAGTTGTCCCAGCTGCCTTCCAGGAACGCACCGTCCTTCAGGTGCAGCCCCGAGGTGAGGGTGACGGCGATGCCGTCCATGATCCCGCCCATCATCTGGGCCTCCAGGCCCTTGGGATTGACGGCCAGGCCCACGTCGACGGCGCAGACGACCTTGGTGACGCGCGGCCCCGTGTAGGCGTCGGGGACGTGCCGTCCGGTGGTCTCCGGCCGGCAGTCGATCTCGGCGAGCACCGCGACGACGCCGTGGTACTCCGGGTGCACGGCGAGGCCCTGGGCCGTACCGGCCGGCATCTTCCGTCCCCAGTCACCGAGTTCGGCGACCTTGTCCAGGACGGCCCTGGCCCGGTCGTTCTTGACGAGCTGCCGGCGGAAGCCGAGGCGGTCCTTGCCCATCTCGTCGGCGAGCCGGTCGATGATGAGTTCCTGCGCGCACCGGACGTTGGGCGAGTAGATGTTGCGCATGCTGCCGGTGTTGAAGCCCTTGTCCACCTCGTTGAGGAGCTGGGTGGTGAGCCCGAGGTCGTAGGGCGACTGCTGGGACAGCGTGAAGATGGTCTCGGAGAAGGTGAGGTCGCCCACCGGCAGCTTGGCGGCCGTCGCGGTGATGATCTCGCCCAGGCCGTGGCCGAAGTCGGTGGAGACGGAGGTGTGCCGCTGCTCGTAGGTGAGCACCTTGCCCAGGGCGTACGTGGCCCGGATCCGCGAGGTGGCCATCGGGTGGGTGCGGCCCTGTCGGAACTCGTCGGTGCGGTGCCACATGAGCTTGACGGGCTTGCCCATCGCCTTGGAGGCTTCGGCGGCTTCCAGTGCGGCGTCGGAGAACAGCTTACGGCCGAACGAGCCGCCGCCTTCGGTGACATGCACGGTGACCGCGCCCTGCGCCAGGCCCAGCTTCGCCGCGATCGCCTGTTGGGCCACGATCGGCGACTTCAGGGCGGCCCACACCTCGGCCCGGTCCGACCGCACGTCGGCCACCGCGCAGTTGGGCTCCAGTGCGCTGTTGCTGGCGAAGTGGAAGGTGAAGGAGCCCTCGACGGTCTTCGCCAGCGGGTTCAACTTCGGTACGACGAGCGGGACTTCGGCCGCCTTCAGCTCGCGCAGCACCGTGTCGTCGGACGCCCGCTCGGCCGTCCCCGGCCCCCAGTCGACCGACAGTGCGCGCACCGCGTCGATGCACTGGCCGAAGGTCCGGGCGCGCACCGCCACGCCCGTCGAGAGGGTCGCGACGTCGGTGACGCCCGGCATGGCCCGGACGGCGGCGAGGTTGCGCACCGACCGCACGGTGCCGTTGATCGTGGGCGGTCGGCACACCATGGTCGGCGCCGCGCCCGGCACGTGCAGGTCCATGGCGAACTGCTTGCGGCCGGTCACGCTCGCCAGCGCGTCGACCCGGTTGCGCGCGGTGCCGATGACGGAGAAGTCCGAGCGGTCCTTGAGGTCGGCGGTCACCCGCACGGTCTTCCGGCTGGCGGCCTTCTCGGCGAGCGAACCGTACGTCGCGCTCCGCCCGTTCGGGGCGGTGACCACGCCGGCCTTGCAGATCAGCGCGGAGAGTTCGGCGCCGAGCAGCTCGGCGGCGGCCTCCAGGAGGCGCTTCCTGGCGATCGCGGCGGCCACCCGGATCGGGGTGTAGGTGGAGAAGGTGGTGTTGGAGCCGCCGGTGAGCTGGTTGAAGAGCAGCTCCGGGCGGGCGTCCGCGAGGGTGACCCGGATCTTCTCCAACGGCAGGTCGAGTTCCTCGGCGATCAGCATCGCGGTGGAGGTGGTGATGCCCTGGCCCACTTCGGCACGCGGCAGCGCGAACGAGGCGGTGCCGTCGGCGTGGACGTGGATGGTGATCAGGCCGGCCGTCGGCAGGGCCGCGGTCGTCAGCATGTCGTTGAGGTCGAAGATCTCGGTGAGTTCGGGGAGCGGACCGACCGCGGCCTGCGCCTGGCTCGTTCCCGCGGCGGTCTCGCCCAGCTGGGCGGCGACCGCGAGGGTCGGCGCGGCCAGGACGTAGCCGAGGAACCTCCGGCGCTCGATCCCGGCCGGGGCCCCCGCGCCGTCCGGGGTCGCCTGGGTGATGGGGGTGTCTGGGACGGCGGCCTCGGTGTGCTCCGTCGGCAGACGATCCTGAACGTCCATCATCCGTCCTTCCGAGGAGCATCGTTGATCGACCTACTGGATGGTAGCGAAAGCATGCGCACGACAAAACAGCGGGGACGACGAGACCTGCCGGCCGGCGCCAGGCATCCTCAACTCCCCGTCCTTGACAGCCACTTGACCACGGGAGTGGGGACGGGACCTGGTTGGCGGGGCCTGCTCGGTGGGAAGGTGTGCCGGCATGGAATTCTCCGAGGTCCTCCGCCGTCGGCGCATGATCCGCCACCACTCCGACCGGCCGCTGTCCCCCGAGGTGATCGAGCGGGTGCTCGCCGCCGCACTGCGGGCGCCGTCCGCCGGCTTCTCCCAAGGCTGGGCGTTCCTGGCCCTGACCGACCGCGCCGACCGCGCCCGCTTCTGGCCGTTCGTGCCCACCCGCGTCGAGCAGACCCCGACCATGCAGGACGCCCCGCTGGTCGTGGTGCCGCTGGCCCACAAGGCGGCCTACCTCGAACGCTACGCCGAGCCCGACAAGGGGTGGCAGGACCGCGCCGAGGCCCGCTGGCCGGCGCCCTACTGGCACATCGACACGGGGATGGCCGCACTCCTGATGCTGCTGACCGCCGTCGACGAGGGACTCGGGGCCTGCTTCTTCGGCATCGCGCCGGAGCACCTGGAGCCCTTCCGGACGGAGTTCGGGGTGCCCGCCGCCTACACCCCCATCGGCGGGATCACGGTCGGCCACCGCGCCGACGACGTCCCCGCCCAGAGCGCCCGGACCGCCCGCCGCCGCCGCGCGGCCGACGAGGTCGTCCACCGCGGGCACTGGGGCCGACACCCCTGACCGGAGCGCCGTCGGCACCGGGGGGCACTTGCTTCAAGTGCACTTGAAGCTCCTAGCGTGGTGGACATGACGGTGATCGACAGCTCCCCCGCGCCACCGCCGCCCGTGGACGCCTGCGTGTCCGCGGGGACGGTGCACCCGCGCCCCGACGGCGCGGACCACTACACGATCGGCGAGGTCGCGGCCCACACCGGGCTCAAGGCCCACACCCTGCGCTGGTACGAGCAGATCGGGATGATGCCGCAGGTGGAGCGGTCGCACACGGGCCAACGCCGGTTCCGCAACCGGGACCTGGACTGGCTCGCGTTCGTGACCAAGCTGCGGCTGACCGGAATGTCGGTGGCCGACATGGTCCGCTTCGCGGAACTGGTCCACGGGGGCGAGGCCACCTACGGCGAACGCCGGGAGATCCTCCGGCAGTCCCGGCAGGAGGTCGCCGCCCGCATCGCGGAACTCCAGGACACCCTCACCGTGCTCGACGCCAAGATCGACTTCTATGCGGACGCCCCCGGGGCGCCGGAAAGGGCCTGAGCGCCATCATGAGCCACACCACCGAACGGATCGACCGGGTCGAACTGGGCACCGGCGGCCCCCTCGTCGGCGTCCAGGGCTTCGGCGCCATGGGCATCAGCGCCGCCTACGGCGCGACGGACCAGGACGCGGCCCGGGACACCCTGGAAGCCACCGTCGAAGCGGGCGTCACCCTCATCGACACCGCCGACATGTACGGCATGGGGACCAACGAGGAGTTCCTCGCGCCGTTCGTCGCCGCGCACCGCGACGAGATCACCCTGGCCACCAAGTTCGCCTTCGAGTTCCGCGCCGACGACCCGGGCCACCGGGCCATCCGCAACGATCCCGCGTACGTGCGGACGGCCGTCGAGGCGAGCCTGTGCCGCCTGGACGTCGAGGTCATCGACCTGTACTACATGCACCGCCGCGACCCGGCCGTCCCGCTCGCCGAGTCCGTCGGCGCCATGGCCGACCTGGTACGGGAGGGCAAGGTCAGGCATCTGGGGCTGAGCGAGGTCACCGGTGCCGAACTGCGCGAGGCGCACGCCGTGCACCCGATCGCCGCGCTCCAGTCGGAGTGGTCGGTCTTCAGCCGGGACGTCGAGCGCAGCGCGGTCGCCGCGGCGGCCGAACTCGGCGTCGCCTTCGTGCCGTACGCGCCGCTCGGCCGGGGCTTTTTGACCGGCGCCTTCGCCGACGCGAGCACGGACCTGTCCGGCAGCGACTTCCGGCAGGTGCTGCCGCGCTACAGCGGCGACAACGCCAGGGCGAACGTCGCCCTGCTGGCGCCGCTGCACGCGATCGCGGCCGCGCACGGCGCCAGCACCGCCCAGATCGCCCTGGCGTGGGTGCAGCAGCGGGCCCGGGAGCACGGCCTGACCGTCGTGCCGATCCCCGGGACCCGCAAGCGCAGCCGCCTGTGGGAGAACGCGGCGGCCACCCGGATCGTCCTGACCGCCGACGAACTGGCGCTGCTGGAGCCGCTCGCCGGCCGGGTCGCGGGCGACCGCTACGCGGACATGTCGCTGACCTCCGTGGACCGGGAGGGGTAGGGGCTGCGCATCGTGAGGTACCGGATCTCCAGGTCGCGCTCCAGGTACTCCATGCGGTGCTCCCAGAAGTCGCGCAGGTGCGGCAGGGCCAGGTGCGCGTCCAGGTCCCGTTCGCTGCGCCACGCCTCGTAGAAGACGAACACGCCCGGCTCGTCGCGGTCCTCGTGGAAGTGGTACTCCAGGCAGCCGGGCTCCCGCCGCGTCGGCTCGACGAACGAGAGCAGGAGGTCCCGCAGTTCCTCCGCGCGCTCGGGCTTGGGGCGGGCGGTGCCCACGAGGGTGAACGGCTGGTGCATCGCGACTCCTGCTTCCGTAGGTACGACACGCGTCGTACCTACGGAACGGTAACGAGCACCCAGGTATGATGCAAGCCGTACCTTGGAGGTGGTGACGATGCCCGACGACGAGGGGCACCCCGCGCTCGCGGAGATGGAACTCGGGGCCGTCCTGTCCGCACTGGCCGACCCGCTGCGGCGCCGCGTCGTGCGGGAACTGGCGGCCGGGCCCGACGGCGGGGAACGCACCTGTAGTTCCTTCGCCCTGCCGGTCGGCAAGGCGACGGTGACCCACCACTTCCGCACGCTGCGCGAAGCGGGCCTGATCCGCCAGGTCGACCGCGGCAACAGCCGGATGGCCACCCTGCGCCGGGCCGACGTCGAGCGGCGGTTCCCCGGGCTGCTGGCCCTACTGACCGCCGAGGGGGCCGGGGACGCCTGACGGCTCCTGCCCCGCGGACCCGGTGGACCCCGTGGGCCCGGTGGACCTGACCAGCAGGCCGGCGACGAGCGCCGCGAGCAGCGTGCCACCGATCGCGCACCACAGGGCGGTGGCGTAACCGCCGAGCGTCGCCTCGCTCAGCACGTGGGCCAGCTGCGGAGGAAGCCCCTGCAGATCGACGACCCGGCCGTTGCCGGTCGCCGCGACGAGGCTCGGCGGAATCCCGGGCACGGCCGCCATCCGGGCCGCGACGGCCGCCGAGACGACGCTGCCGAACAGCGCCGCGCCGAGCACCCCACCCAGCTGGCTGGCCGCGCTCGTCACGGCCGCGCCCGCACCCGAGTGCGGCGCGGCGACACCGTCCGTCGCGACGGCGAAGAGGGGCATCAGCGCGATGCCCAGTCCCAGGCCGGCGAGGAGCATGCCGGGCAGGACCGAGGTGACGTACCCGCTGTCGGGCCCGAGCCGGGTCAGCAGCAGCATGCCGAGGGCCGTGAGCAGCAGGCCCGGCACGATCAGGTGGCGCGGCGGGACGCGGTGCAGCAGGCGCGCGGACAGCTGCGTGGCGCCGAGGGCGATCGCGACGGCCGCGGGCAGCATCGCCGCGGCGGCGGCGCTCGGCGGGTAGCCGCGGACGCCCCCCAAGTGCTCGGTCAGGGTCGGCAGGAGGGCGAACGTGCCGACGCCGGCCAGGAACAGGGCCAGCAGCGCACCGAGGCGAGCGCGGTCCGCGAGGACGTGCGGCAGCAGCGGGGTGGCCGCCTTCCGCTGCCACTGCACGAAGGCCACGAGCAGGGCCGCGCCGACCACCGACGGCACCAGCACCAGCGGGCTCATCCACCCGCCGACGGCCGTCTCCTGGCAGCCGTAGACGAGGGCGAGGATCCCGCCGGAGCCGAGCAGCAGGCCCGGCACGTCGAGGCGCGGGCCGCCACGGTCCGGGTGGTCGTGCACCAGGGTGGCCGTGCCGATCAGCGCGATCACGGTGAGCGGGACGGCGGCGTACAGGCACCAGCGCCAGCTCAGGCCCGTCGCCAACCACCCACCGACGAACTGGCCGACGAACGAACCGCCCGCGGCCGTCGCGGCGTAGACGCCGAACGCCCGGGCGCGGGCCTTCGGTTCGGTGAAGTTGACCAGGACCAGGCCCAGTGCGGCCGACGACACCAGCGCGGCGAAGAGGCCCTGGAGGGTGCGGGCCGCGATCAGCACGCCGGAACCGGGGGCCAGGCCGCCGACCACCGCGGCCACCGCGAAGCCGGACAGCCCGATGACCACCATCCGCTTGCGGCCGACCAGGTCCGCCAGGTGCCCGCCGAGCAGCAGCAGCCCGCCGAAGGCCAGCGCGTACGCGGTCGTCATGGTGTGCAGGTCGTCGACCGGCAGGTGCAGCTCGCGCACGACCATCGGCAGCGCCGCGCGCAGGGACGTCGCGTCGAACAGCACGAGCAGCTGCACCAGGGCCACCACCGCCAGCCCCCACCAGCGCCTGGGGTGCGGAAGCTGCCCGCCGCGGCCGGCGACCGGGGCGGGCCAGGCCGCGCCCGGGGGCGGGCCGAACCCCTGCGGCGGGACGAACTGCGCCGGGGTCGTGGGGGCGTAGGCGGGCGGTGGGGGCGTCGACTGCGGTGTCTGCGGCTCCGCGGTGCGCGGCTCCGCGGCGGGTGCGACGCCGGCCACGGAGAGGGCGGTTTCCGGCGCGAAGTCCAGCAACTGGGCGGCGTGCCGGCCGAGTTGGGCGAGCACCGAGCCCGGGAGCCACTCCTCCTCGGCGGCCTCGGCCGTGCGGGCCGCGACCTGGGCGAGGGTGGGCCGCCCGGCCGGGTCCTTGTCGAGGCAGGCGCGGACGAGGGCGAGCAGCGTTGCGGGGACGCCGGTCAGGTCCGGCTCCTCCTCGGCGACCCGGAAGAGGTGGGCGTTCAGTCCGGTCTCGGCGGCGCCGAAGAGCAGCCGCCCGGTGGCGGCGAAGACCAGGACCGCGCCCAGGCAGAACACGTCGCTGGCGGGGCTGAGTTCGAGGCCGCGGACCTGCTCGGGCGACATGAAGCCGGCGGAGCCGATGAGCATGCCGGTACGGGTGTGCAGGCTGTCGCCGGTGAGCCCGTCCATGGCCCGCGCGATGCCGAAGTCGATCACGCGCGGGCCGTCCACGGTCACCAGCACGTTGGACGGCTTGAGGTCCCGGTGGATCAGCCCCGCCTCGTGCACCGCCTGGAGGGCGAGGGCCAGGCGGTTGGCCAGGACCCGCACGGAGTCCTCCGGCAGCGGCCCGAAGTCGTGCGCCACCACGGTGGTCAGGTCCGGACCGGGAATGTACTGCGTCGCCACCCACGGCACCTCGGCGTCGGTGTCGGCGTCCAGCACGGCCGCCGTCCACGCGCCGCCCACCTTCCGGGCGGCCGCGACCTCGCGGGCGAAGCGCCGGCGGAATTCCGGGTGCTGTGCGTGCTCGGCCTGGACCACCTTGACCGCGACGGTCCGCCCGGCCTCGGAACGGCCCAGATAGACCAGCCCCATGCCGCCGGCACCCAGGCGGGCGATCAGGCGGTAGGGGCCTATGTGCGTCGGGTCTGAGGAGATCAACTGGTCCACGGGGGCAAGGTAGACCACGGCGCGGGTCTCGGCACCGGATTCCACACTTCCCGCTCGGGAACGCACCGGTCCGCCCCCACCCGGGCGGTGCCGACGGCGCACGCCGCGTCGAACGACGGGCGCGACCGCGGGCGTTCCGGGCGGTCGGCAACCGTCCGGAACGCCCGGCGAACCGCCTGGCGACCGCCCTACCGGGCGAGTTCGGCCGGCGCGTCCAGCCGGCTCAGCTTCTGCGGATTGCGCACCGCGTAGATCCGGGTGATCCGACCGTGCTCCACCGCGAGGCCGACCGCCGTCGGCCCGTCGTCGAAGTCCAGCCGGACCGCGGGCGCACCGTTGAGCCACACCGGCGCCACCCCGAACGCGGCCGCCGCCCGGTGGGCGCGCGCGAGCAACGGCGCCACCCGTTCGACCCCGCGGACCGGCGCCAGCGCGGCCGGCACGAGCCCACCGCCGTCGGTGATCAGAACCACGTCCGGCGCCATGACCGCCATCAGCTCCCGCACCCGCCCGGTGCGCAGCGCGACCAGGAACCGCTCGACCACGGCCTGCTGTTCGGCACGGCTCACCTGCACCCGCGGCCGCCGGGCCGCCACGTGCGTGCGGGCCCGGCGGGCGATCTGCCGCACCGCGACCGGGGACTTCCCCACCGCCGCGGCGATGTCGCCGTAGGGCAGGTCGAAGACCTCGCGGAGCACGAACACCGCGCGTTCGGTGGGCCCGAGCGTTTCCAACACGGTCAGCATCGCGAGCGACACGCTCTCCGCGAGTTCGACGTCCTCGGCGACGTCAGGGCCGGTCAGCAGCGGTTCCGGCAGCCACTCGCCCACGTAGTCCTCGCGACTGCGCGACAGCGTCCGCAGGCGGTTGAGTGCCTGCCGGGTGACGACCCGGACGAGGTACGCCCGCGGGTCGGTGACCCGCGCCCGGTCGACGTCCGCCCACCGCAGCCAGGACTCCTGCACCACGTCCTCCGCGTCGGCCGCCGACCCGAGCATCTCGTAGGCGACCGTGAAGAGCAGGCTGCGGTGGGTGACGAACGGGTCCGCTGTCATGCGGTCGGCGCCGCGCCGGACGGCTCGGGACGCGCGGCCAGCGGGACGTCGCAGCCGTCCGCGTAGCCCTGCGAGGTGATGCCGTGCGCGGTGTTGGTCCGGGTCGACAGGTTGACGAACGCGATGAAGACGGTGAGTTCGACCATCGCCGCCGCCCCGAGCCGGTCGAGCAGGGCCGCCGACAGCTCGTCGGTGACGGTCGTCGGGGTGTTCGTCATGGCCTCGGCGTACTCCAGCACGTCCCGCTCCAGCGGCGTGAAGGCGTCCGACTGCCGCCAGCGCGGCACCTGGCTCGCCTTGGCCGGGTCCAGGTCCTGGTCGAGTGCCTGGAAGTAGCCGACGTCCAGGCACCAGCTGCAGCCGACCTGCGCCGCGACGGCCATGTGCGCGAACGACTTCAGGCTCGCGTCGACCGCGTTCCACTGGGCCACCTTGGCGGAGAGCTCCAGACTGGCGGTGGCGACGGCGGGGTTGTTGAAGGCCGCTTCGACGGGTTCGGGCACGGCTCCGAGTTGGTCGAGCAGGTTCTTCGCCAGCTCGGCGGGGAGCTGGGCCTTGGGGACGCGCAGCGTCATGGTGTCCTCCTTGGACGTCGGCGTGGTTGCCGTTCGCCATGAAGACACCGCCGGTCCCGCGAACGTGACATCCACCGGTCTCCCGCCCCACCGTCGCGCGTCAGTCGCCGCCGGCGCCGGCCGCCGCCGGAGGGAAGGTCACGGTGAACTCGGTGCGTCCGGGGCGGCTGTGCAGGGCGACCCGGCCGCCGTGCGCGGTGACCACCGCCTCGACGATGGCCAGTCCCAGGCCGGTGCCGCCCGCGGCCCGCGAGCGGCCGTGGTCGACCCGGACGAAGCGGCCGAAGACGTCGGGTTGCAGCTCCTCGGGCACGCCGGGACCGTCGTCGACGACGCTCAGGCGGGTGCCCCGGTCGTCGGTGGCCAGTCGCACCGTCACGGCGGTCCCCCGCGGGGTGTGCACCCGGGCGTTGGCGAGGAGGTTGCCGACGACCTGGTGCAGGCGGTGTTCGTCCCCCGGCACGGTCACCGCGGTCTCGGGCAGGTCGAGCAGCCACCGGTGGTGGGGGCCGGCGGCCCGTGCGTCGTCGGCCGCGTCGAGCACCAGGCGCGTGAGGTCCACCGGTTCGCGCTCCAGGGCGCGGCCCGCGTCGAGGCGGGCCAGCAGCAGGAGGTCGTCGACCAGGCGACTCATCCGTTCCGACTCCGCCTGGATGCGCCCCAGGGAGCGCCGGACCGGGCCCGGCACCGGGCCGGTGTGCCGCAGGGCGAGTTCGGCGTGGCCGCGGACGTTGGCGACCGGGGTGCGCAGCTCGTGACTGGCGTCGGCGGCGAAGTGCCGCAGTCGTTCCTCGCTGGCGTGGCGGCGCTCCAGGGCGTTGCCGACGTGGCCGAGCATCCGGTTGAGGGCGGTGCCGACCTGACCGACCTCGGTGCGCGGGTCCGCCACCGGCACCGGCGCCGGCATCGCGACCTCGCCACTGGCCAACGGCAGCTCGGCCACGCTCGCCGCCGTGGTCGTGACCCGGCGCAACGGGCGCAGCGACAGCCGCACCCACAGCGCGCCCAGCACCCCGGTCACCACCAGGGCCCCGCCGAACACCGCCGCCTCGACCGCCTCCAAGCGGTGCACCGTCTCCTCGACCGGGCGCAGCGGCAGCCCGGTGAGCAGGACGTCGCGGTCGTCCCCGACGACCGCGTTGACCCGGTAGCGCCCGAGTGCGGACAGGTGGACGTCGTGCCCGGAGCCGTCGGTCGGCAGGTCGGCCAGTGCCCGGCGGTCGTCGGCGGACAGCGGCACCGCGGCGTCGGTGCGGTCCCGCACGACGGCCGCCCGGGTCGGCGTGCCGGCCAGCAGTCGGGCGCCGAAGGTACCCTCGGACTGGCCGCGGGTGTCCGGCTGGTTGTCGGCGTCCGGCCTGGCCTCGTGTTCCAGGCTCGCCGCGAACCGGCCGGCCGAGGCGGACAGCTGCTGGTCCAGGCGGCCCACCAGGAACCCTTCGAGCGCGACGACCGTGGTGACGCCGACCGCCAGGCAGGCCAGCGCCAGCAGCGCCACGAGGCCGGCGGTGAGCTGACTGCGCAGGGTGCGGGGGCGGAGCCGCTTCACGAGGACTCCGGCTTCAGGACGTAGCCGACGCCGCGGACCGTGTGGATCATCGGGGTCCGGCCGGCGTCGATCTTCTTGCGCAGGTAGCTGATGTAGAGCTCGACGACGTGTGACCGGCCGCCGAAGTCGTAGGACCAGACGCGGTCGAGGATCTGTGCCTTGGACAGCACCCGCCGGGGGTTGCGCATCAGGAACCGGAGCAGCTCGAACTCGGTGCGGGACAGGTCGATCAGCGCTCCGCCGCGGACCACCTCCCTGGCCTCCTCGTCCATCACCAGGTCCCCGACGACGAGCTGGTCGCCGTCCGGTTCGTACGCCATGCCGGCGCGCCGCAGCAGGCCGCGCAGCCGGGCCAGCACCTCTTCCAGGCTGAACGGTTTGGTCACGTAGTCGTCGCCGCCGGCGGTGATGCCGGCGATCCGGTCCTCCACCGCGTCACGTGCGGTGAGGAACAGCACGCAGACCGTCTTCAGCTCCTGGCGCAGCTGGCGCAGGACCTGGAGGCCGTCGATGTCGGGCAGCATCCAGTCCAGGACGACGGCGTGCGGGCGGAAGGTCCTGGCCAGCGCGAGCGCGGTGGTGCCGTCGGCGGCACTGCGGACCTCCCAGCCCTCGCCCGCCAGGGCGCCGGAGAGCACTTCGGTGAGGTCCGGCTCGTCGTCGATCACGAGGACCCGCAGCGGCGCGCCGTCGGCGCCGTGCAGCGGGGAAGGGGGGCGGCGGTGAGTGTGCATGGTGCTTCCAGCATCCCTCCCGCCGGGGCGGGCGGGAGGTGTGTGCCGGCTCTGAGTTTCCTGTGAATCGGCCGGCGGGCCGTCGCTCAGAGGTTCTTCAGAGGTTGCGCTGCGACGCTGGCGCCGACCACGGAAGGAAAGCCCCATGAGCACCCTCTCGCACCGTCACCGCAGTGCCCGCGGCGGTCCCCCGCCGCGCCGGCTGCCGGCCCCGGCCCCGCTGCTGGTGCAGGCCGTCGTCGGGGCCGGAGCGCTGGGTGTGCTGGCCCTGTGGTGGACGGGCACCGCCTCCGTGGTGGGGCCGGCGGGCTGGCTGACCGGCGCCGGCCGGATCACCGGCCTGCTGGCCGGCTACGCCTGTGCGGTGCTGGTCGCGCTGATGGCCCGGGTCCCGCTGCTCGACCACGCGCTGGGCACCGACCGCCTCGCGCGCTGGCACGCCGGTGCCGGGCGCTACACGGTCTCGCTGGTGCTGACGCACGTCCTGCTGATCGTCTGGGGCTACGCCGTCACCTCGCGCAGCGGCGTGCTGCACGAGGCGACCACGCTCGTATTCGACTACCCGGACATGCTCAAGGCCACCGCGGGATGCGTGCTGCTGCTGGGCACCGGCCTGGTCTCGGCGCGGGCCGCCCGGCGCCGGATGAGCTACGAGACCTGGCACTACCTCCACTTCGCCACCTACCTGGCCCTCTTCCTCGCCTTCGGCCACCAGCTCGCCAACGGGGCGGACTTCGTGGGCCGGCGCCCCGCCCAGTTGGGCTGGTACGCGCTGTACGGGACGGTGGCGGCGCTGCTCGTCTGGTACCGCTTCGCGGTCCCGGTGCGGCGGGCGCTGCGCCACCGGCTGCGCGTCGTCGAGGTCCGCCGGGAGGCGCCGGGGGTGGTGTCGGTGCACCTCACCGGGGAGCGGCTGGCCGAACTCGGCGCCCGGCCGGGCCAGTTCTTCCGCTGGCGCTTCCTGGCCCCGGGCCTGTGGTGGACCGCCAACCCCTACTCGCTGTCCGCGCCGCCGCTCCCTGGGCGCCTGCGCATCACCGTCAAGGCGGCCGGCGGGCACAGCGCGGCCCTGGCCCGGCTGCGGCCCGGCACCCGGGTGTGGGCCGAGGGGCCCTACGGTGCCTTCACCGAGGCCCGGCGCCGCGCGCCGAAGGTGCTGCTGCTCGCGGGCGGCGTCGGCATCACCCCCCTGCGCACGCTCTTCGAGACGCTCCCCGGCGAGGTCACCCTGGTGTACCGGGCGCGGCGCCCGGAAGACCTCGCGCTGCGCGCCGAACTCGACGCCATCGCGGCGGCCCGCGGTGCGGCCGTCCACTACTGCGTCGACGAACCGGCCGCGCACGCGGTGCCGTTGACCGCCCGGGCGCTGCGGCAGCTGGTCCCGGACCTGGCCGCCCACGAGGTGTACCTGTGCGGTCCGCCCGGCATGACCGACGCGGCCCGCCGCGCCCTGCGCGGGGCCGGCGTGCCCCACCACCACATCCACCACGAATCGTTCGCGTTCTGAGGAGCCGTCGTGCGCCGAGCCGTTCTGACCGCAGCGTCGACCAGTGCCCTGGTCGTCCTCCTGCTCGCCCTCAAGCCCCACCAGCCCGCCGGCCTGACCGACGACCTGGCCCAGGGCGGCGCCGCGCCGTCCCCGGCCCCCACCGGCAGCGCGCCGCGGGCCGCCCGTCCGGCCCACGGCACCTACACCGGCGACCCGGTCAGCACCCGCTACGGCACCGTGCAGGTCGCGGCCACCGTCGCGGCCGGCCGACTGACCGGCGTCCGCGTGCTGCACGTCCCGTCGGAGAGCGGCCGCGACCAGGAGATCGCGGCGTACGCCGTGCCGCGCCTGACGCAGGAGGCGCTGGCCGCGCACGGCGCCGGCATCGACGCGGTGTCCGGCGCCAGCTACACCAGTGCCGGGTACATCCGGTCGTTGCAGAGCGCCCTGGACCGGGCCGGTGTCTGAGCCGCGGCGCGGACTGCGGCACGTCGAACGGGCGATGGGTACGGTCTTCTCCTTCGACGTCCGCGACGACCGCACCGCCGCTATCGAGTCCGCCCTGTGCGCGGCCGTCGCCTGGCTGCACCACGTCGACGCGGTCTTCTCCACCTACCGTCCCGACAGCGCGGTCAGCCGACTGGCGCGCGGTGCGCTGCGGCTCGCCGACTGCCCCGCGGAGGTGCGCGACGTCCTCGCCCTGTGCGAACGGGTGGGGCGCACCACCGACGGGTGGTTCAGCGTCACCGCGCGCGGCACCCTCGACCCGACCGGGCTGGTCAAAGGGTGGGCAGTCGAACGCGCCGGGCAACTCCTGCGGGCCGCCGGCGCCCACCACACCTGCGTCAACGGCGGCGGCGACCTCCAACTCAGCGGGGAGGCGGCCCCCGGCCTGCCGTGGCGCATCGGCGTCGCCCACCCCCTGCGTCCGAGCACACTGTGCACCGTCGTCACCGGCCGTGACCTGGCCGTCGCCACGTCGGGCACCGCCGAGCGCGGGCCGCACGTCCTCGACCCGCACACCGGTGCACCGGCGACGCGGCTCGCCTCGCTCACCGTCGTCGGCCGCAGCCTCACCCTCACCGACGCCTACGCCACGGCCGCCTTCGCCATGGGACCGGACGCCCGGGACTGGCTGACCGCGCTCGACGGCCACGAGGGGTTCGCGGTCGCTCCGGACGGCAGCACCTGGCACACCCGCGGGTTCCCGGGAACCGTGCCGGCCCCCCGACGGCCCGACGGGCGCACGGCAACCGCCAGCCGAGGGACACGGCGTATATAACCGGAGGAATACGGGCAAGTTGAGCGCGACCCACACCCCCACCCGGGAAGGCCCAACACCATGCGCCGTGTCGCTGCCGCCCTCATCGGAACTCTCGCCGCGCTCGGGATCCTCACCGCGCCGGCGAGCGCCGTCCCGCACGACGCCCCCTGGGTGACGGGCACCTACGACGGCACGCTCGTCGACCCACAGGCCGGCGACACCAACATGGCCATGGACCACTAGCCAGGCCGTCCCGAAGCCCCGGCCGCACGACGGGCGCCGTGGCGGGAATCGCGTGCGGCGTCGCCCTATTGCAGGTAATGAAAAGCGCGGCGCGGATTAAAGGCGGGATCAGGTCGGTAAAGGCTTCCCCCGCATCCGATGAGAAATTCCTTGGAACGGCCGACTGGGGCGTGACCGGCCCCGAACATGCCGAAGACTGCAGCGCATGGCCACGACAGTCCTCGACAGAACCACCCCCACCGGCGCCGCCCCCCGTCGCGCGCCGTGGCGTTCGCCGGTGGGGCAGCCTGCCTACGCACGACCCGCGCTGCTGGTCCTCGCCGTGCTCGCCGCCGTGCTCTACGCATGGGGCATCAACCACAGCCAGTACCACACCTTCTACGCGAACGCCGCGCGCAGCATGACGGAAAGCTGGAAGGCGTTCTTCTACGGCTCATTCGATCCCGGCAATTCGATCACCCTCGACAAATTGCCGGGATTTCTCTGGCCGCAGGCGATTTCTGCCAGGATATTCGGCTTCCATCCTTGGGCGTTGACCCTGCCCCAGGTGCTGGAGGGAGTGGCCAGCCTGCTGGTGCTGTACCGGGTGGTGCGCCGCTGGGCCGGCGACCACGCGGCGTTGATCGCCGGCGGCGCGTTCCTGCTGACCCCGGTGGCGGTGGGACTGTTCCGCACCTCCGTCGAGGACCCGCTGTTCACCCTGTGCGTACTGCTCGCCGCGGAGGCCACCCAGCGCGCGGCCGCGGCGGGCCGGGTGGGTCCGCTGGTGCTGGCCGGCGTCTGGGTCGGCGTCGGCTTCCAGTCGAAGATGCTGGAGGCGTGGGCGGTGCTGCCGGCGCTCGCCCTGGTGTACCTGCTCTCGGCGCCGGTGGCGCTGCGCAGGCGACTGGCCCACCTCGCGCTCTCGGCGTTGGTGATGACCGCCGTCTCGGCCTCGTGGATGGTGGCCGTCGCCCTCACCCCGGCCCAGGACCGGCCGTACGTCGACGGCACCACGAACAACTCCGCGTTCAGCATGGTCGTCGGCTACAACTTCCTGAACCGCTTCTCCTCCCTGGGCGTCAGCGCCGCCTCCACCGGCAGCATCAGTGCGACGCGGGGCGGCGGGGGCCACGGCGGCGGCGCGCACGGCGACGGACCCGACAACGGCCCGTCGCAGGCCGCCCGATCGCACCGCGACGCGGCCCCGGGCGACCCCGCCACCCACCACCCGCAGCACAACTCCAACACCGGCACCGGCACCGGCACCGGCACGCCCAACGCACCGGCGGGGCGCCACCCGGCCAGCGCCCAACTCCCCCACCACACCGCCCGCAGCGGCGCTCCCGGCGGCTTCCGCGGCGGCAGCGACCAGGACGGCTGGGGCAAGATGTTCGGCCCGTCGCTCGCCGCGCAGACCGGTTGGCTCTACCCGTTCGCCGCCGTCGCCGTGGTCTGCGGACTCCTGTGGCGCCGGGGCCGGCCGCGCACCGACGGCATCCGCGCCGGCTTCGCCCTCTGGGGCACCTGGCTGGCCACCTACTTCCTGGTGTTCAGCGCAGGCAGCGTCGGCGGCCACACCTACTACATGGGCGTGATCGCCGTACCGCTCGCCGCGCTGACCGGCGGCGGGGCCGTCGCGCTGTGGCGGGCGTACCGGGCCGGTGGACGCCGCTCGTGGGTGCTGCCCGGTGCGGTCGCCGCGACCGCGGCGTGGGGCGCGTTCCTGGCCGGCGAGTTCCCGACCTTCCTGCCGTGGCTGGCCCCGGCGGTGGGCGCACTGGGACTGGCCGCCGTCGTCCTCCTGGTCCTCGCCCGTCCCGGCGGCCCACGGACCGGCAAACGCCTCGCCCTGGCCGGGCTCGCGGCCTCGCTCGCCGCCCTGCTCCTCGCACCGGGCGCCTGGGCGGTCCAGGTCTTCAACCCCGCGTACGGCAGCTCCGGAATGGGCGCGGTCGGCCCGTCCGCCCCGCGCGGCGGGCACGGCGGCCACGGCTCGCCCAAGTGGCCGGGCAACGGGCACGGCAAGGGCGGATTCGGCGCCTCCAACGGCCAACTCAGCCCAACACAGCGTGCGTTGCTCGCCTACACCACCGCCCACCGCGGCACCTCCCGCTACGCCTTCGCCACCGACGGCTGGAGCGGCGCGTCCCCCTACATCCTCGCCACCGGCGCCCACGTCCTCGCGCTCGGCGGCTTCAGCGGCCAGGTCCCGTTCCCCACCGAGCCCCAGTTCCAACACCTGGTGGACACCGGCGCGGTCCGCTTCGTCCTCCTCGGCACGGGCCGCGGCGCGGGCACCCCGTTCGGCGGCGGCAGCGCGACGACCGCCGCCCGGATCGCCGACTGGGTGCGCACCGACTGCCCCCGCGTCCCGGCCTCGGCCTACGCCGGCACGCCCGCGCCGACGCCCGCCCGACCGGGCCCGGGAGCCGGCGCCCAGACCCTCTACCGGTGCGGCCCCGGCGCGAGCGACGGACCGGCCGGAAGCCGGGCCACGCACCCACTGCTCGGGGCGGCGGCGACCCGCAACACACCGCGGTAGCCCGCACCGTGGCCGCTGCACTGGGCTAAGCTCCGCGTCGGCCGGGTGGCGGAGGAGGCGACGTGCACGAGGGCTTCGCGGCGGGGCAGGCGGCATGGCGGGCCCGTCTGGGGACGTTGCGGCAGGTCGTCCGCCAGGAGGTGGTGGCCCGGCAGCTCGCGGACCAGTTGCCGGACCTGCCGCCCCGCCGGGTGCTCGACGTCGGTTGCGGCCAGGGCACGCAAGCCCTGCACCTGGCCCGTCGCGGGCACGCGGTCACCGGTCTGGACGCGTCGGCCCGCCTGCTCGACGACTTCCGCGCCGCACTGGCCGACGAGCCGGTGGAGGTCCGCGACCGGGTGCGGCTGGTCCGCGGTGACGCCCGGCGGCTGGTCGAGGCGTTCGGGCCGGCCAGCCACGACGTGGTGCTCTGCCAGGGCGTCCTGATGTACTTCCCGGACCCCGGACCCGTCCTGGACGCCGTCGGGCAGGTCCTGGCGCCGGGCGGCATCGCCTCCCTGCTGGTGCGCAACGGCGACGCCCTCGCCCTGCGCCCGGGACTGCTGGCCGACTGGGACGCCGTCGAGGAGGCGTTCGAGGGACGTGCCTACCGCAACCGGCTCGGCGTGGACGCGCGCGCGGACCGCCTGGACGACCTCACGGCGGCGTTGGCGCGGCGCGGGATGACCGTCCGCCAGTGGTACGGGGTCCGGGTGTTCACCGACCACGCGGCCTCGGATGCGCCGCTGCCGGACGCGGCGACCCTCGACGCGGTGCTCCGCCACGAGGAACGCGCCGGCCGCACCGACCCCTACCGGCGGGTGGCGGCGCTGCTCCACCTGATCGCACAGCGCCCGCAGGAGCAGTCACCGCACCCGGCCGCGGAAGGGGCGGACGTTCAGGGCAGGTCGGGCGTCCGGCACAACACCAAGGACACGAAGCCGAACGCGCCCCGGTAGACGTGCAGCCATTCGGCACGGCGGGTGGCGGCGGTCGCCAGCGCGTGCGCGCCGTCCGGCTCGGCGGGACGGTCCAGGGCCCAGGAGGCCAGCGATCCCCAGCAGGCCCACTCGTAGGCGTCGAGTTCGCGGCGCGTGCTCACGTGCCCGTGCACGGGCGTCCACCCCTCGGCGACGACCCGGTCCACGGTCGTCGCCAGGTCGCTGAAGTCGCCGAGCATCTCGACGGCTTCAGGGGACGGCGGGTGTTCCCAGAACCCGTCGCCGATCAGGACCCGGCCGCCGGGGGCCAGGTGCCTGCGCGCCGCCGCGAGCGTGCCGAGCAGGCCGCCGAAGGCGTGCGCGGCTCCCACGCTGACCACGAGGTCGAACGGCCGCGCCGACGCGAAGTCCGCGGCGTCCTGGTGGTGGAGGACGAGGCGCTCCGCCACGCCGCGGTCGCGCGCCGACTCGCGGGCCTGCGCCAAGGCGTCCGCGGAGGTGTCCACCCCCTCGGCGTGCAGGTCCGGGTGCGCGGCCAGGGCGCGCACCAGCCATTCCCCGCTGCCGCAGCCGAGGTCGAGGACGTGTTCGTCGCCGCGGGGCAGCCCGCGTGCCAGCAGTTGACGCACCGCGGCGTCGTCGAGCGGAGCCTTGATCGGGTGGTCGGCATGGGCGATCCGGGAGATCTGTTCACGGTTCACCGGCGCAGCCTGGCAGTGCCGCGGGCCGCGCGCATCCCCCTTTTCCGCGCGCGGCGTCCGGTGGGAGGACACCCGTAGGCCCGTCCGGGTCGGTTCCGCGGCCGGAGTGCACGCACCGCCCGCGGGATGCCGGGGCCCAACGGCGGGGCGGGGCCGCCGCTTCCGTGCGACGCGCACCACTGTCCGATAATCGCCGGTGCCTCGCTCGAACAATTGACAGGTGGATGGCGGCACCGAGACTGACGTCCTATCGCTGACGGCGATGGTCGGACATTCACGGGGGAGTGCACGGCATGAGTGAGGGACTGGGCGCAGGGTACCCGAACGACGGGACGGCACCGGCGGGCCACCTCGGATGGGGACCGGCCGGCGGGGGCGCACCGCCCCCGCCGCCGGTGCGGAGTTGGTGGCGACGGCCCTGGTTGCTGGGGGTCGCGGTGTGCGGGCTGGTGCTGGCGGTCGTCGCCGGGGCCCTGCTGTGGCGCTCGGCGCGGCCCGAGGCCGCGAAGGACACCGACGCGGAACGGGCCCCGTTCTACCTGGCGGTGTACGACCTGGCGCGGCAACCCGCGGCGCACTACACGGGTTCCGCCCCGGACGGCGCGACGTGGGACCTGACCGTCACCGCCGGGAGCGAGGCGCAGGGGACGATCACCACCGCCGGGCGCCGGACCGACGTCCTGACGGTCGACGGGAAGACCTACGCCAAGCCGCCGAAGGACCTGTTGACCGGCCTGCCCAACGGGCTCTCCGCCGGTGCGCTGGAAGGCAAGTGGGTCACCGGCGACGACCGCCTGACCAGCACGCTGCCGGCCGTACCCCGCTCCCCCGCGGCGCTCGCCGCACGGCTGTGGCGGGGGCTGGACGGGGCCGCGGGCTTCCCGATCGCCAAGAGCGGGGGCGGGAGCGGGCCCGCGACGCTGTCCGTCACCACGGCGGAGGGCGTGCTCTCCGTCTCGGCCACCGCGCCGTACCGGGTGGTGAAGTTGACGCCGAACAGGCAGACGGCCCCGTTCTCGTCCACTGCCCCGTCCTCGACGTCGTCCTCAGGGAGCCTGGCGCGCGCCAGCCTGGTTTCTGCCGGGGTGCACCCGGCCGCGGCCGACCGCACCGTTTCGAGCGGCCAATCGGGCCTGGGCAACGTCGACTTCACGCCAATGTCCCCCGACGACGTCGGCAAGGCGTACGACGACCTCATCGGCCAGACCAAGACCCTCGGCAATGCCGTGAACCTCGGGATCAGGTTCAACTTCAACCAGACCGGTAACCTGCGCTGTTCGGAGTCCTGCACGGTCAACGAGAACGTCGTCACCACGACGACGGCCGCTCCCGGCGCCGAACTGACCGGCACGGTCAACGCCTCGATGACGGCGCAGGTGAGTGTCAACGGGCAGTCCGGCGGGGGCTGCACGCAGGCCGCGACCCTGCCCATCAACGGCAGCGGCACGATGAGTTGCGTCGCCGCCGGGACCGCCCCCGTCGTCCAACGGATCAAGGCGGAGAAACAGCGGGAGGCGGACGCCCAGGCACGGGCCACCCGCCGGCCGGTCCGCATCCCCTACACGCTCAACTTCCAGGCACAGGTGCAGATCACGGCCATGGCCTTCGCCAAGGCCGAGATCGCCCAGAAGGTCAAGGCGCAACAGGCCGAGCGGGGCCAGGCGGTCGAGCGGGCGAAGGAGGACGCCGGCCCCGAACCGGACTGCTCCAAGGACAGCTTCGTGGCCGGCACCCCGGTCCTGATGGCCGACGCGAGCACGGAGCCCATCCAGCGCCTGAAGGTGGGGGACCGGATCGCCAACGCCGCCCCGCGCAGCGGCGCGGTGCAGCAGCACACCGTCTCCGCCGTCGTGGTCACCGACGACGACCGCGACTTCGTCACGCTCACCATCGCCGGCCCCCGTGGCACCGGCACGGTGCGCTCGACCGCGCACCACCTCTTCTACGACGTCACCACCGCGCGCTGGACCGAGGCATCGGCCCTCGGGCGCGGCGACCGCGTCCAGACGACGGGCACGGCCGTGGCGACGGTCCGGGAGGTCCGTGCGTACCGCGCCGCCGTGCGCACCTACAACCTCAGCGTCGACGGCGTCCACACCTACTACGTGTTGGCCGGCGACACCCCGGTCCTGGTGCACAACTGCGCGATGAAGCGCGACCCCAAGAGCCTGAAGGGGGTGAAGGTCCCCAAGCAGTACGAGGGCCTGGACACCGCCCACGTACGGGCGAACCACTTCCCCGGCGGGTCCGGCGTGACGCCCCGGAAGGACCTGTGGCCTGCGAAGATGACGGACGCACAGTTGGCGCAGATCGCCCAGCAGGCGATGCGGAACAATCCGAGGGTGATCGGCTTCGACCCGCAGACCGGAATGATCCAGGCGGTGGCCACGGTGGGAGGCAAGATGGTGCAGTTCCAGATCCCCCGGGGCGGCGGCGAGATGAGGTCCCTCTACCCGCTGCAACCCTGGAGCTAGTGACGTGGACGACCTGAAGGTCTCCGTGGCGGCGTTGGCGGTGTCCGCCGGCACGCCCCAACTGGTCTCCGGGGAGATCTGGTGCACGCTCGGGGGCGTGGACTTCCCCGGGGCCCACTGGACCGATGCCCCGGTGTCGGTCCTCGGTTCGATGGGCGAGGCCCTCCGCAGGGCGGCTTCGGGCGAGGCCGGCGAGGTCTACTTCTTCGAAGGGCCCTACTACCTGAAGCTGACGCCCCGCCGTGCGGGCGCACGGGCCGACGCCGAGGTCGAAGGGGCCCGGGACCGCGCCGTCGAGGTCGAGGTCACGGCCGTCTGTGACCGCGCGTACCAGCTCTCCGGCACGGGGGGCGGCGACGTCGAAGCGCGCTGCGTAGTGCCCCTGCACGCACTGCAACGGCACTACGCGGACGTCGTCGTCGCGCTCGGCGGGTGGGCCCGGCAGCACGGGCACGCCGAAGTGGCGGCCGTGCTGGCGCGGATGGCCGCGCTCGATCACCCGCCGTCGTACGGCGGATGACGCCCGGGTGATCGGAGCGCCCCGCCCGTCCCGGCACCGGAAGCCGACGTGCTGCTCCGCTTCGCCGGCGCCCCCTTCGCGGGACGGGTCAGGGGTGGTCAGGACGCCGCTCGGGTCCGGGCCCGCAGCCCTTCGGCGAACTTCTGCGCCGCCGCCAGATCGGTGCCGTCGGGCCGTGTCTTGTTGATGCCGCCCACCGGCTTGAACGGGAGCCAGGTGTCGAGCGCACGGCACGAGAAGGTGTCGCGCACCTCGAAGCCCTTCTGCTCCAGGAGCCGCACGAGGGGCCGGGTGAAGGGACGGAACCGCAGTTCGGGCAGTCCACTGGTGGCGAAGACGAACGCCGCCCGCCGCTGCGTGCGCGGAAGCGACGCGACGAACGCGCGCAGCCGCGGGTGGAACCGCATCGAGAAGATTCCCGAGCCGAAGCCGACGAGGTCGTAGCCGGCGAGGTCGGCGGGCTCGATCTCCTCGGGGGCGACGACGCGGGCCTGAAGTGCCTGGCCCATGACGTCCGCGACCCTCTTGGTGTTGCCGTGGGAAGCCGAGACGCAGACAATGATGGCCTTCATGGTGGTGCTCCTTCCGTTGGAACGGTGTCGGTTGGGTGCCGGTGGGGTCGGGGGGCGGTGCGCCCGCCCGTCAACCCGCCCGGTTCATCGGACGGTGGCCGGGGTCGGTTCGGGCACCGTCGGCGTGGCGCCGGACGCCCAACGGTAGGCGCGCGGGAACCGCATCGCGCCGAGCGTGAAGCGGCACACGCGTTCCTTCACCAGCGCCGCCGCCCGTCCGGACAACGTGAACCGTCGGGGCGTGTCGTCCCGGTGCGTGGCCTGGGCGAAGCCGTCGCGACGGCCCAGGCTGATGCCCTGTCCCACCATGCCGATCGACAGCGCCGCCGGTCGTTCCCCGCGGATCAGGGCCAGCACCGTGTCGGCTCCGTGGGCGCCCAGGGGCATCGCCGCCTGGCAACTCATCCGCAGGTGCCCGGCGACGTGCCGGGGCGGTGCGACCGCGTCGCCCGCGCCGACGATCCGTCCGTGGTCCAGGCACACCAAGGTCTCGTCGGTGCGCAGGCGTCCGTCGGGCGCGACCGGCAGTCCGCTGCGCCGTGCCAGGTCCGGCACGGCGAACGCGCCGGCCCACACCGTGCACGCGCTCGGCAGCCAGCCGGCGTCGGTCGCCACGCCGTCGGGGTGGACCGCGGTGGCCCGGCGGCCGGTGTGCAGCACGACCCCGGCGGCCGCGAGCTTGCCTGCGATGCGGGTGCGACTGGCGTCGGGCAACCAGGCGGCGAGCGCCGGTGCGACCAGCTCGACGTTCAAGGAGGGGTGGTGGTAGGCGATTTCGGCGGACGTCTCGATGCCGGTCAGTCCACCGCCGATCACCACGACGCGCGCCGCTTCGGGCAGCTGCCGCAGGCGTGTGCGCAGCGCCTCGGCGCCGTCCACGTCAGCGACGTGCCAGGCGTGCTCGACCCCGGGCAGGCCGCGGGCCACCGTGCTGCCCACCGCGTACAGTAGGTAGTCGAAGGCGAGCGCGCCACCGTCGTCGAGGCGTACCGACCGCTCCGCGATCGCGTCCACCGTGGCCACCCTGAGCCGCACGTCGCGGTGGAGCAGGCCGCTCAGTGGCCGCACCGCGTTCGTCGCTCCCGCCGCGTGTTCGTGCAGCCGGACGCGTTCCACGAAGTCCGGCCGGGGATTGACCACCGTCACTCCCACCTCCGAACGCCCCGTCGCCGCCAGCCGGTTCGCGGCCATCACGCCCGCGTAGCCCGCGCCGACCACCACCACCTGTGCCACCGCACCCACCTCCGGTTCCGCTCGTCGTCACACGAGGGGGACCCGGTAGCCCCGGCGATCGTGACGGCTTGGGAGTGTGACGCCGATCACGGCGACAGAGAGGGCGCGGGAACGTCGTTGCCGCCGGGGGTGTGGGCTCGCCTCCGGCAGTCGCGGCTGCCTGGCCGGCGCGGCCGACCGGACCCAGGCACCGCGTGGGTCCGGGCAGCCGCGTGCGGGGTCAGGTCCGCCGCACCGTCGCGATGGCCGCCGCGCCGATCGCGCAGGCGACGGCGGCGCCGAGGTAGGCCAGGTGGTAGCCCGACAGTCGACTGTCGCCGGTCGCCGCGACCAGGACGAGGAGCGCGACGCCGACGCTGGAGCCGATCTGCTGCGCAACGACGTTCACCGCTCCGGCGACCGCGTGCTGGTGGGTCGGCACGCCGTTGAGCCCGGCCGTCGTCATCGCGGGGAAGTTCAGGCCCTGGCCGAAGCCGCTGAGCACCAGCCCGGGCATCACGTGCAGCAGATAGTTGCCGTGCTGCGGGGTCGTCATCCACAGTGCCGTGCCCGCGCCGATGAGGAGGAGTCCGGTGACCATCAGGGTGCGGGGACTGTACTTGGTCAGCAGTCGCCCGGTGGCGAAGGTGGCCGTGAGGAAGACCGTCAGCGACATCGGCACCAGGGCCAGACCCGAGGCGACCGGGGAGTACCCCAACATGCCCTGGAGGTACAGCGGCGCGAAGAACACGATGCCGACCGCCGCCGTGTACTGCAGGACCGCCGCGGCGGTCGCGAGCCGCACGGCGGGGATCCGGAGGAGGGAGAGGGGCAACAGCGGGTCGGCCGTGCGGTGTTCGCGCACGACGAAGAGCACGAGGAAGACCACCGCGGCGGCGACCATGCCCCAGGCCGCGGTCCCGCCCCAGCTCACGCCGACGATGAGCAGCGTCAGACCGAGGGTGCCGGAGATGGCGCCGGCCAGGTCCAACGGGGCCCTGCGGCCCGTTCCGTCGGGCAGTCCGGCCCGCGTGACGGCGAGCACGATCACGCCGAGCGCCACCGAGAACCACAGCACCGAGCGCCAGCCGAGGAACTCGGTCAGCACGCCGCCCAGCAGCATTCCGCCGCTGAAGCTGGCCGCGCCGACCGCGGCGTACACGCCCAGCGCCCGGCTGCGCTCCGGGCCGGCCGGGAACACCTCGGTCAGCAGGGCCAGGGCGGCCGGGCCCGACAGGGCCGCGCCGATGCCCTGGACCGCCCGCGCACCGAGCAGCACCGCACCGTCCGGCGCCACCGCCCCGACCAGCGCGGCCAGGGTGAACACGGCGACGCCGACCTCGAAGACCCGCCGCCGGCCCCACACGTCGGCCAGTCGGCCACCGACCAGCAGGAAGCCGGCGAACGTGACGGAGTAGGCGGTCATGACCCATTGGAGGGTGGTGTCGCCCAGGCCGAAGCGTTCTCCGACGGACGGCAGGGCCGCGTTCAGGACGGCCATGCCGCTCAGGTCCAGTGCGAGCGCTCCGGCCAGCGCGCCGAGCGCCAGGCCCGGTCGGCGCCCGGTCGTCGGGGCGAGGGCGGTCATGCGGACCCGCCGAGGGACTCTGCACCGGCGACGTCGACCACGCCGGTGGGGGCCGACCCGGCGCCGGGGCAAGAGGCGGCTGTCCGGAGGGGGTTGCGCCGGCCCGTGGCGGGCAGGTGACTGTCGACATGCGCCGGGCCGACCAGGCTCACGGGCGCCAGCGGGGCCGTGCCTCTCGCGGCCGGCCGGACCCGTAACGAACTGTTGCGCATAGCGGTGTTGCTCCCTCTCCCCAGGCGGGTTGGACACGAACCTCGTAAGCCGATCACCGCACCCGTCCCAGGTCAACCAATTGTTTCCCAACTGGCTGGAAACGACACGCAGTTCATGTGTGCCTGGCAGATGCGGAAACCGGACTTCACTTCGCCGGTGCCGCGGCGAAACCTCGGGCGGTCCGTTCCCGGCCGCACCCGACGCCCCTGACCTCCCCGGATCACCGCACGGGCCGGAGGAGTGACGCCCAGTCACCCTCCCTCGCACGAGAACGCGGAACGGCGCCAGTCGCAACGGGCACCGGGCCCACCCTTGCGACGCACGGCCGCCTGCCTGTCGCACGCTCCGGACGACCGCCCCGTCCCGGTCGCCTCCGACCGCCGGCCGGGCGAGCCGAAACCGCTGGTGACGGCGGCAGCGGCACCACCACCCGCGGACAGCGGGCCGGCCGGGCCGCCCCGTAAGTGCAGGACTATCCGCCTTGGGTACGTGCACACCTCTTTGCGAGCGATGCCGCACTTGCTCCTGTGGCATCGCACGAGGAAAGAGTGAACCAGCCACTTGGGGGTCAATTCTTGCCAGTGCAGGTTCCGGCCAGCAGATCACTCTTGTCTCGCCAAAGTCAGAGTGGCAGTCTGATGTTCGCCGATCGGACGAGCACCTCGTAATCCGGTCCACCTGGGTAAAACGGACCTCGGCGCCCGTCGGCAGTAGCCATGCAGTGCAAAAGTTCCGCGTGCACGTTTCCACAGTCAATACAGTCGCCGATCAACGTGACCAGAAGACCGACGACTTACCCGGCGGATGGAATGCCGGGCGGCTTCCGCATCGGATCGTGATCCGATGCGGTCAGGATGACTTAACGGGGGCAGTCACAGTGCAACCATGGGTTTTTCGGCAGCTGCGTCTTCGGATACGAGGCGGCACAGCCGGTCGCACACCACTCTGCTCCCCTTACCCGGACGGGACGTCCGCACTCTTCCCCAACTCGCCGTATTCCAACTCGGCCGCCGAAGCCATCGCGGCACTGAGCGCAGCCGCGGCGGCCCGTTAAGCCCGGCCGAGCCACAGCAACGGCGCACATTCTTCAACAGCGAAAGCGGCGGTCGCCGGACCCACCGGCCCAGGACCGACCAGGTAGGTCCTTGACGGTGCGAGACGGTCGGTGACCAGCTACGGAGCCGCAGACCCGCGCTCGTCGGGACGGTCCGGGAACTCCCGATCACCAGCCCGCGACGGCCGATCCCCACTAGATTTCCGCGCGTCGGGATCCGCTTCGAGCCGTCCAGTGAAGAAACCTTTACCCAACGCATGGACACTTTTTCCCCGTGCCCGCGCGCAACGCGAAGCGGCGACGCAATCACCCCTGTCAAAAAACATTCCATGACCGGCTCTCCGGGCACCGGCTGACCTTTCCGAGACCCACCGAACCGGAACGCGTGGACCAGCACGGCCGAAAGCACACCGCACCGCCCCGGCTCCCGCACGCTGCCCTACCGCGGTTGACGGAGTTTTCGAGCCTGCCGTCCGCCGGCGGAACTCGCCATCAGCCCCTGCCATCCGCCCTGCCGAGGAGGCGAAATGCCCCATGAGCGCGGAGCGCGCACTGTGCGCGCCGTAACAGATTTTCTGCTTTCTCGTGTCGTTGAACTGCTGGACGTGTCCAAGGACGCGGTGGATCGTTGGGCTCCGCTGCACAAGTACGGCCTGGAATCGGTGAAAGCGGCGACGCTCGCCGCCTCGATGTCCGAATTCCTTGGCTGGAAAGTTCCGGTCACGTGGATGTGGCAGTACCCGACGATCGACGAACTGTCCCGTGCCCTCGTCGAGGGTCCGCGCGCCGCGGAGACCCCCTCCCCCGGCAACGATCGACGTGGGCCGTCGCACGAACCGATCGCCATCGTGGGGATCGGCTGCCGGTTCCCGGGCGGGCCGGACCCGTCCGCGTTCTGGCAGTTGCTGGCCGAGGGGCGCGACGCCGTCGGCCCGGTGCCGGCCGCGCGGCGCGAGCTGCTGCGCGACACGGTGCGGTGGGGCGGGTTCATCGACGACGTCGACCGGTTCGACCCGCTGTTCTTCGGCATCTCGCCCCGCGAAGCCGTCCAGATGGACCCGCAGCAGCGCCTGGTGTTGGAGTTGGCCTGGGAGGCGCTGGAGGACGCGGGCGTCCCGCCCCTCAGCCTCGTCGGCAGCGACACCGGCGTGTTCATGGCCTCCTGCTGGGGCGACTACGCCGCGTTGGCGCACTACCGCGGTCCCGACAGCCAGATCACCCCGCACACCGCGACCGGCATGCACGACGGCATCATCGCCAACCGCGTCTCCTACATCCTCGGCCTGCAAGGCCCGAGCATGGCCATCGACGCCGCCTGTGCCGGATCGCTGGTCTCGGTGCACGTGGGGTGCCAGTCGCTCTGGATGGGCGAGAGCGAACTGGTGCTGGCCGGCGGCGTGAACCTGAGCTTCGTCTCCGACTACTACACGGCCATGGACCAGATGGGCGCGCTCGCCCCGGACGGCCGCTGCAAGTCGTTCGACGCCCGGGCCAACGGCTATGTCCGCGGGGAGGGCGCCGGCGTCGTCGTGCTCGCCCCGCTGAGCGTGGCGCTCGCCCGCGAACTGCCGGTGTACTGCGTGATCAAGGGCAGTTCGTCCAACAACGACGGCCTGAGCAACGGCATGACCGCGCCCAACCCCCAGGCACAGGAGCTGATGCTCCGCACCGCGTACCGACGGGCCGGCATCACGCCGTCCCAGGTGGACTACATCGAGTGCCACGGCTCCGCGACGCCCCTCGGCGACCCGATCGAGGCCAATGCCATCGGCGCGGTCCTGGGCGGCGACCGCCAGGCACCGCTGCGACTGGGTTCCGTCAAGTCCAACGTCGGGCACCTGGAAGCGGCGGCCGGCATCGTCGGCCTGGTCAAACTCGCGCTGTCGATCCGCAACGGCGTGCTGCCGCCGAGCCTGCACTACACCAACCCCAACCCGCAGATCCTGTTCGACGAGTACCAGCTCGCGGTGCAGGACCGGCTGACAACGTGGCCGCGTCGGTCCGACGCGCGCCGCGGGGGCGTCAGCTCGTTCGGCTTCGGCGGCGCGATCTGTCACGTCGCCGTCGAGGAACTGCCGCGCCCCGAGGGCTCGCTCCTCCTGCTGGCCGAGGACTCCCCCGAGGCCCTGGCCGAGCGGGCCCGGAGCCTGCGCGACGAGGGCGACCTGCGGGCACTCTGCCGGCGGCCACCCGGCGACGGCAGGTTCCGGCTCGCGGCCGCCGCCCGCGACATGAGCGAGCTGCGGACGCAGCTGGACGCCTTCGCCGCCGGCGCCACGGCGGCCGGGCTGAGCGTCGGGGAGCAGAGCGCCCGCCCGCCGCGGGTCGCGTTCCTGTTCTCCGGCAACGGTTCGCAGTGGGTGGGGATGGGCCGGCAACTGCTCGCCGGGATGCCCGTGTTCCGGCGGTCCATGATGCGCTGCGACAAGCGGATGCGGGAGCTGTTGGGCTTCTCGCTCGTCGACCAGCTGCTGGCTCCGGATGGCCGCCTGGACGACATGGACGTCTTCCAACCGCTGCTGTTCTCGCTCCAGGTCGCGCTGGCCGATGCCTGGAAGTCGCTGGGGGTGGAGCCGGCCGTCGTGGTGGGGCAGAGCGTCGGGGAGTTCGCCGCCGCCCACGTCGCCGGAGCACTCGACTTCGAGGACGCCTCCCGCCTGGCCGCCAGTCACGGTCGGCTGCTCCAGCAGTTGGCCGTCGGACGCGGCGAGGGCATCGTCGTCACGACCGGTGCGGACGTCGTCAAGCAGTACCTGACCGGCCAACTCACCGTGTCCGGCCACAACGGTCCGAACTCCACGCTGGTCACCGGCACGCCCCAGGAGATCGACGGACTCATCCAGCGGCTGACCGAAGAGGGCGTCACGACCCACCGCGTGCGGATGGGCCACGCACCGCACTCGCCGCTGGTCGACCACCTCCTCGCCCCGCTGAAGACGGAACTGGCCGACCTCCGGCCCCGGACCACCCGCCTCCCGATGATCTCGACGGTCACCGGCGAACTCGTCGACGGGGCGGAACTCGGCCCGGACTACTGGGCGAACAACCTGCGCTGGGAAATCCAGGTGGTCCAGGCCCTGACGACGCTGCGCGACCACGACGTCGACGCAGTGGTCGAGATCAGTCCGCATCCCGTCCTGCTCAAGTCCGTGGCGGAGCTGCTCCCGGCCACCACCCTGCCCTCGCTGCGGCGCGGCAACGACGAGGCCGCGACCCTGCTCGGCTCGCTCGGCGCCCTGTACGCCGCCGGCCACCGGGTCGCGCCGAGCCCGTTCCTCGCCGGGGACCGGGGACGCCACGTCACGCCGGGCCCGAGCGGCCTCGCGGCCGACGAGCAGGTGCACCTCGTGCCCGTAGCGGCGCACTCGGCGGGTGCGCTGGCGGACACCTGCCGCGAACTGTCCAACCACGTGGAACGCGACGCCGGCCTGCGGGTCTCCGACCTCGCCTACACCCTGGCGACCCGGCGCAGCCACCAGAACCACCGGATCGCGCTGTTCGCCCGCAACCGCCAGGACGTCCTGGACGGGCTCGCCCGGGTCGCCGCCGGCCAGCCCCACCCCGACGTCGTCACGGGCACGGTCCTCGGCAACGGCGACCGGCGGGTGGCGCTGGTCTTCTCCGGCGGCGGCACCCAATGGGTCGGCATGGGCCGGGAACTGATGCGCACGCACGCCGGCTTCCGCCGGTGGATGCAACGTTGTGACGCCGCGGTGCGCGCGGCCGGCGGCTGCTCGGTCCTCGACCAGCTCGACGCCCCGGCCGACCGGGCGAGGTTCGAGGAGATGGACTTCCAGCAGCCCGTCCTGTTCGCCCTCCAGGTCGCGTTGGCGCAGGTCTGGCTGGAACTCGGCATCCGACCGACCGCCGTCGTCGGACACAGCCTGGGTGAGGTCGCGGCCGCGTGCGTCGCCGGCCTCCTGTCGCTGGACGACGCCGCCCGCGTCGTGGTCGCCCGCTCGCACCTGCTCGAACGCAAGGCGGCGCCCGGGGCCATGATCTCGGTGGACCTGCCGGAGCAGGAACTGTTGCCCAGGCTCGCCCCGTACGCCGAGCACGCGGCCGTCGCCGTGGTCAACAGCCCCACCAGTGCCGCGGTCTCCGGTTCGCCCGAGGCCGTCCGCGCCCTGGAGGCCGACCTCCGGCAAGACGGCGTCTCGACCAGGAACATCCGGGTCGAACGGCCGGTGCACAGCCCCGGCATGGATCCGCTGATCGCGCCGCTGCGCGAACTCCTCGCCGACATAACGCCGTTGACCGGCACCCTCGACTTCCACTCCACGGCGCTGGCCGACACCGTGAACCCGGTCGCCGACGTCGACTACTGGGTGCACAACCTGCGCAACCAGGTCCGGTTCGCCGAGACGATCGGCGCGCTGGTCGACGACGGCGTGGGCACCTTCATCGAGATCGGCCCGCACGAGACGTTGCGCGGCGCGGTCGAGGAGATCGCGGTGACCCGCGGGGCCCGGGTGCACGCGATCAACTCCCTGCGGCGCGACGAGAGCGACGTCCGCTGTCTGCTGGGAGCCGCCGCGTCGCTGTACGTCAGGGGCGTCCCGTTGACCTTCGACGCGTTGTTCGCCGACGACGTCGAGGTCGTCGGGACCCCGCTCGTGCAGTGGCAGAAGGACCGCTACTGGCTGGACGCCGCGCCGACACCGGTCGCCGCGGGCGCGGCCCAGCCCGTGCCGCAGCCCGTACTCCAACCCGCGGCCCAGCCCGTCGCCGTGGCCGAGCCGGTGGTGCCGGCCGCGGCGAACAGGCCGGTGGGCGAGGTCGTCCTCGGTGAGATCGCCGACGTGCTGGGCGTGCCGGCGGAGAAGTTCCACGAGGGCGCGAGCCTGCGGGACTTCGGCCTCGACTCGATGCTGGCGATCCGCCTGGTCAACCGGTTGCAGTCGCTGTTCGGGCAGCGGGTGTCGCCGGTGGTGTTCCTCGACGGCCGCAGCGTCCCCGAACTCCTCGACCACCTCGGGCAGGTCATCGGAGCGCCGTCCGCACCGCCCGCACAGGCCGCCCCGGCACGGACGCCCAACGCCCCGTCGGCGGCGGTGCCCGCGCGGCCCCCCGCGCCCGCGGCCCGGCCGGTCCGGCCCGTCCTCGACGAGCTGTCCGAGGTGGACGCCGAGGAACTCCTCGACGAACTGGCCGCGCGCGGGTTGCTGGACCCCACCGACGCGCCCGCCCTCGACCAGCTGCGCGCCGACGGGCTCGGCCTCGAACTGGCGCCGGCGTCGCACGGCCAGGGCTCGTTGTGGTTCATGCAGCAGATCGCACCGGACGCCGTGCCCTACAACTTCATGGTGGCCGCCCGGGTCCGCACCGCGGTCGACGAACGGCGGCTGGAACGCGCCCTGCGGGCCGTGATGGAGCGGCACCCCGCGCTGCGCACGGTCTTCGTCGAGGCGGGCGGCAGCCCGTACCAGGTCATCCTCGACGAGCCGGTGTACGAGTTCCTCCTCGTGGACAGCACGCACCTGGACGACGAAGAGGCCCGCGAGGAACTCGCCGCCCAGGGACACGTACCGCTGGACGTGGACAACGGGCCGCTGGTGCGCGTGGTGCTGATGACGCGCGGGCCGGCGGACCACTACCTGCTGGTGCTCGTGCACCACATCGCCTCGGACGCTGCGTCGGCCGACGTGATGATCCGCGAACTCCAGGAGTTCTACGAGGGTGCGGACCCCGCCGCCGGCGAACCGGTCGCCCCCTACACGGAGTTCGTCGCGTGGGAGCGGCAGTGGCTGGCCGGTCCGGCCGCCGCCGCGGCACTGGACTGGTGGTCGGAGCAGCTGGCCGACCCGCCCGCCCACCTCGACCTGACCACGAAGGAGCGCCCGCCCGGCGTCACCTACGAGGGCCGCGACCTCGCGTTCCGCTGGAGCGCCGAGGAGAGCCGCCGGCTCCGCGAGTTCGCGGTGCGCGAGGGCGTGTCGCTCAGCACCGTCGCGCTGGCCGGCTTCTTCGCCACGCTCCACCGCGCGGCCGGTGTCGAGGACTCCGTGCTGGCCACCGCCATCGCCCAACGCGCCGAGCCGGGCTGGGAGTCCGCCATCGGCTACTACCTCAACACGGTGCTGGTGCGGGCGAAGCCGACCGGAGGGAGCAGTTTCCGGGCGCTGCTGCGGGAGGTGCACGCGTTCTCGCTCGGGCTGCTGGAGCACATGAACTACCCCCTCGACCTGTTGGCTTCCACCCTGAAGCCGCCGCGCGCCGAGGGCCGCTCCCCGTGGTTCGACGTGGTGCTGAACTGGCTGTCCTCGGACGCCTTCCCGCGCTCCGTCCGGCTCTTCCACGGCATCGGCGACACCCTCGCCCCCGACGGCGCGCTGCCGCTCGAACCGCTGCCCGTCCGCCGGCACCTCGCCAAGTTCGACCTGGAGATCTCCATGGCCGAGGTCTCCGGCGAAGTGGTCGGCCACGTCCAGTACAAACCGAGCTACCTGGAGGAGCAGACCGTGACGGAGCTGCTCGCGCTCTACCGCACGGTGCTCTTCGACTCGATCGCCCACCCCGACCTGGCACTCGACGACATCGCGCCGGGCGGCCGTTCCGAGGAGACGGACCAGTGACCCAAACCCTGTACACCGAGTTCGTCGCACAAGCCGACAAGAACCCCGACGCCACGGCGGTCTACTCCGACGCCGGCGTCCTGACCTACCGCGACCTGGCCGAGCGGGCCCGCACCCTGGCCGAACGGCTCGTCGCCGAGGGCGCCGGCCCCGGCGTCCCGGTCGGCATCTGCGTCGAGCGCACGCCCGACCTGCTGGTCGGCATCCTGGCCGTCCTGCGCGCCGGTGCCTGCTACGTGCCGCTGGACCCGAGGTACCCGACCGAGCGGTTGACCTTCATGGTCCGGGACAGCGGCACCCGCCTGCTGCTGACCACTCCGGCGTCCCGCGCCAACTGCCCGACCGGCCCGACCGTGGTCGTGCTGGCCGGCACGGTGACGACCGAGCCCGGCGAGGAGCCGGTGCCGGTCGTGCCCGCCGACACCGCGTACGTGATCTACACCTCGGGCTCCACCGGCCGGCCCAAGGGCGTGGCCGTCCCGCACGGCGGCTGCGTCGCCATGCTGTCCGAAATGGACCGGACGCTCGCCGAGTGCGACCTGAGCGGCGTCTCCGCGGCCAGCTCGATCTGCTTCGACATGTCCGTGATGGAGATCTTCCCCGCGCTGTGCCGGGGCGGCGCGGTGGTGCTCGTGGAGAGCGCCGTCCACCTGCCCGAGAGCCCGCACGTCGACAAGATCACCCACCTGCACGCCATCCCGTCGGTGATGAACTCCCTGCTCGACGCGGGCGGCCTGCCGCCGAACCTGCGCACCGTCGTGTTCGGCGGCGAGCCCCTGCGGCGCAAGCTGGTGGACCGGGTGTACCAGGAGACCGGCGCCGACCGGGTCTTCAACGCCTACGGCCCCACCGAAGGGACCGTCTTCTGCACGTTCGGTCCGGTGCCGAAGGACGGGACCGGCGAGCCCACGATCGGCTCGCCGTCGACCAGTGCCCGGGTCTACGTGCTCGACGAGGACCTCGCGCCGCTGCCGGCCGGCGTGCCCGGCGAGCTGTACCTCGGCGGCGCGGGCCTCGCGCACGGCTACGTCAACCGGCCGCGGACCACCGCCGAACGGTTCGTGCCGGACCCGTTCCTGGACGGCGAGCGCATGTACCGCACCGGCGACGTCGTCACGTTCACCGACGACGGCGAGCTGGCGTTCGTCGGCCGCACCGACAACCAGGTCAAGGTGCGCGGCCACCGCATCGAGCTGGAGGAGGTCGAGGCCCGGCTGACAGCCCGCCCCGAGGTCCGGGAAGCCGCCGCCGTCGTACGGGGCCGCCGGCTCGTCGGCTACGTCGTGCCGGAGACCGACCCCCGCGAGGGCGTCTGGCTGGACGCCGCGCTCCAGAGCACCGTCACCGGCAAGCTCGCCGTCGAGCTGCCCGAGTACATGGTGCCCGACACGCTCGTGTTCCTGGCCGCGCTGCCGCTGACGCCGGGCGGGAAGCTGGACCGCGCCGCGCTGCCGGAGCCGCCGGCCGTCGACGCCGGGGCGCCCGTGACGGCCGCCGGCACGCCGACCGAGGTGGCGCTGTCGGAGATCTGGGGCCAACTGCTCGACCTCGAACCGGCGAACATCGACGTCCGGGCCGCCTTCTACGACCTCGGCGGCGACTCGCTGCTGCTGGTCCGGTTGGCCCGGCTGATGACCCGGCGCTTCGACCGTCGGGTGCGCGTGCCCGACCTCTTCCGCTTCCGTGACATCCACTCCCTCGGCCGCTGGCTGGACGACGAGAGCGGCGCCACCCCCGAGGCGGTCCAGTCGGCCCGCCGCCGGGCGTCCGTCCGCCGCGCCGCGCTGCGCGGCCGCGCCGCCTCCACCGGCAACTGAGCCCCACACCCACCGACTTGAGCAGGAGCCTTTCATGTCCGACAGTCCAGAGCAGGACTACGACCCGGGCGACGTGGCCGTCATCGGCATCTCGGCCAAGGCGCCCGGCGCCGGCACCAAGGAACAGTTCTGGGACAACCTCGTGCACGGCAGGGAGTCCGTGACGTTCCTGTCCAAGGACGAGATCAGGGTCGACGAAACCCTGATCAACAACCCGTCCTACGTGCGGGCCTGCGGCGTCCTCGACGGGTACGACGCGTTCGACCCGTCGGTGTTCGGGATCAGCGACCGGATGGCGGCCGCGATGACCCCGGAGAACCGGCTGTTCGTGGAGAGCGCCTGGGAGGCGCTGGAGGACGGCGGCTACGACCCGGACCGGGTCACCGGCGAGGTGGGCATCTACGGCGCCAACAACCCGCAGACCGCCGCGCTCTACAGTTCTCCGCCGGACCGGGTGTCGGTCGGCCCCGAGGCGATCGAGCACGGCCTGGCGTGGTCGCCCGACACCATGACGTCCAACGCGCTGTACTACATGGGCCTGACCGGCGAGGCCGTCACCGTCACCACCGCCTGCGCCGGATTCCACTACGCGGTGCACCTGGCCTGCCAGTCACTGCTGCTCGGCCAGACCGACATGGCGATCGCCGGTGGCGCGATGGTCCGCCTGCCGCACCCGCGCGGTCACCTGTGGGAGGAGGGCCGCATCCTGTCCAAGGACGGCCACTGCCGCCCGTTCGACGCCAACGGCACCGGTTCCGCGCTGTCCAGCGGTGTCGTCACGCTGCTGCTCAAGCCGCTGGCCGAGGCCGTCGCCGCCCGCGACCACGTCTACGCCGTGGTCAAGGGTTCGGCCATCAACAACAACGGCGTGAGCGCGGTGGCCTACGGTCTCGCGCAGCCCGAGCGGCTGAGTGCCTGCATCGCCAACGCCATGCAGGTCGGTGGGGTCGGTCCCGACACCGTCTCCCTGTACGAGGCCAACGGCCTCGGCCTGCCGATGACCGACGAGCTCGAAGTGCACGCGGCGAACATGGCGTTCGGCAAGCAGACCGGCACCTGCTCGATCGGCGGGGTCAAGGGCAACGTCGGCCACGGCGGCGTGGTGGCGGGCGGCTTCGGTGCCCTGAAGGCCGCGATGGGCCTTTACCACAAGAAGCTGGTGCCGACGATCAACCTGACGGAACCCAACGAGGACATCGACTTCCCCAGTACCCCGTTCGTACCGCAACGGGAACTGGCGGACTGGGAGCCGGCGGCCGGCATCCGCCGGGCGGGCATCACCGCGATCGGCGGCGGTGGCTACAACGCGCACCTGGTGCTGGAGGAGCCGCCGACGCTCGCCGAGCGCGCCCCCGAGGCCGTCGACCGGCCGCGCCTGGCCACCCTGTCCGCCCTGGACGACGAGGCACTGGCCCGGCAGCGGGCGCGGCTGAGGGACTGGCTGGAGGCCCGTCCCGAACTCCGCCTGGACGACGTGTGCTTCAGCCTCAACGTGGGCCGCAAGGTGCTGGGCCGCCGCTGGGCGGCCGTGGTCCGCAGCCGTGCGGAGCTGATCGAGGCGCTGTCCGCCGACGCCCCCCGCGGCCGAACCGTCGCGACCGGCGCCGCGCCGCAGGTGGACGTGGCGTCCCTGCCGCGCAACGACGAGGGGATCGTGCCGTCCGGGCAGGACGGACCGGCACTGTTCGATCTCGGTGCCGCCTGGGTGAACGGTCAGCGGGTGGACTTCGACTCCCTGCACCAGGGGGAGGCCAGTCACCGGGTCTCGCTGCCCACCTACCCGTTCCGGCCGCGTCGCTTCTGGCGTACGGACTGGTGACCGTGACCACACCAGCACTGGACGTCGTGGACCTGGGCGACCCCGCCACGTTCGCGGACCACGACCTCGACGCGTTCTGGCGCACCCTGCGCGACACCTACCCGGTGTATTGGAACCCGCCGGTCGACGGCCGCCGCGGCTTCTGGGTGCTCTCCCGCTACAACGACATCATGGCCGCCTACCGGGACGACGTGCACTTCACGTCCGAGCGCGGCAACGTGCTCGTCACGCTGCTGGGCGGCGGGGACGCCGGTGCCGGTCGGATGCTGGCCGTCACCGACGGGCACCGGCACCACGAGTTGCGGAAGATCCTCCAGCGGGTGCTCTCGCCGAGGGTGCTCAGCGAGGTCGCCGCCGCGGTGCGGGTCAACACCCGGCAGCTGATCCGGGAGGCGGTCGAGGCCGGCGGCTGCGACTTCGCCGAGCAGATCGCCAGCCGGATCCCGATGACCACGATCTCGAACCTGCTCGGCGTGCCCGAGCAGGACCGGGACCACCTGCTCGCCCAGACCAAGGCCGCACTGTCGAGCGACGCCGAGGACGTCGACGAGGTCGACTCCGAGATGGCCCGCAACGAGATCCTGATGTACTTCATGGACATGGTCGAGGAGCGGCGGGAGTCGCCCGGCGACGACGTGATCAGCATGCTGGTCGCCAGCTCCATCGACGGTGTGCCGCTGTCCGACGAGGACATCGTGCTCAACTGCTACAGCCTGATCATCGGCGGCGACGAGACCAGCCGGCTGACGATGATCGACGGCGTCCACACGCTGGCGGCCCAGCCCGAGCAGTGGCGGCGACTCAAGCACGGTGAGGTCGCGATCGACACCGCGGTGGACGAGGTGTTGCGCTGGGCGTCGCCCACCATGCACTTCGGACGCAGCGTGGTCGGCGAGACCGAACTGCACGGCGTGCAACTGCGCCCGGGCGAGATCGTCACGCTCTGGCACGCCTCCGGCAACCGGGACGAGCGGATCTTCGACCGGCCCGGGACGTTCGACCTCGGCCGCACCCCCAACAAGCACCTGGCCTTCGGCTACGGTCCGCACTTCTGCATCGGGTCGTACCTGGCCAAGGTGGAGATCGCCGAACTGCTCATGGCGTTACGGGACTTCACGACCGGCTTCGAGCGGACCGGTGCGGCGCTGCCCATCCGGTCCAACTTCCTGACCGGGTTCTCGTCCCTGCCGGTGCGGTTCCGACCCGACCACTCCGGAATGAAAGAGGTCGACTGATGAGCGGCAACCCCTTCGACGACGGCGAGGGCGACTGGCTGGTCGTGACGGACGCCGACGGACGGCACGCCCTGTGGCGCCCGCACCTGCCGGTGCCGAAGGGCTGGCGGATCGTCTACTCCGGCCCGCACCGCGACGGCGCCCTCGACTTCGTCGAGCAGAACGTCCCGGCGACGGCGGGCACGCCGACGGCCTGACCACCGTGGAACGGGGCGCCGGCACCGCGCTCGCCCTCCCGGTGCGAGCGCGGTGCTGCTCCGCAGCAACGACAGCGGTGTACGCGCACTGAACAGATACCCGACCGGCGACCGCCTGGAGCGCGAGTGAACATCTACATGTCAGGGCAAGGAGCATTCGCGGTGCAGGTCGCGGAGGCCCTGTGGGACGAAGGGCACAAGATCACGGGCGTGGCCGCCCCCCGGCTGCGCAAGGGGCACTCCGACGAGGGCAACGCCCTGTCCTGGGACCGCCTGCGCTCGTGGGCGTACCCCCGGAGCATCCCGTGGACCGATTCGGCCGAACTGCGGGCGATGCACGTCCCGGACGGGGTGGACGTCATCGTCGCCGCGCACTCCCACGCCTTCATCGGCCGCCAGACACGGTCCCGGGCCGCCGTCGCGACCCTCGGCTACCACCCCAGTCTGCTGCCGCTGCACCGCGGCCGGGACGCGATCCGCTGGACGATCCGCGACGGGGACAAGGTCACCGGCGGCAGCGTCTACCACCTCACCGAACGCACCGACGGCGGCCCGATCGCCGCGCAGGAGCACCTGTTCGTGCCCCCCGGCTCGACCGCCCAGAGCCTGTGGCGCGAGCACCTGGCCCCGCTCGGCGTGCGGTTGCTGCTCCAGGTGGTGACCGACCTCGCCGAGGGCCGGCACGTCGAGGTCCCGCAGGACGAGAAGCTGGCGACCTGGGAACCCGCGATGGACACCCAACCGCTGTTCAAACCCGAACTCATCGCCCTGCCCGGCACGGCACCGGTCGACGGCAGCAAGTGGGCGCTGCACGCGCGGTGACGAGGCACCCGAACCGGCGACGCCCCGCGCCGACTGCCCTGCGTCGTAACCGTGTTGACGTCGGAGCGGGGGTGTGGAGAAGGTGCGCGGATGGAGATCAGCGATCTGACGGCCGCCGAGGGGCGGGTGTGGCGGGCCTTCCCGCACGGCACCGCGGTCGACTTCCGCGCGCACGAGAACGAGGTGACGCCGTTCGGGAACGCCTGGGGTACGGACCGCACGGTTCGCGGCGAGGTGCTGCGCGCGCTCCTGCTGAGCGGGGCTTCGGCCGACGGGGCCATCGCCGGCCTCTGGGTGGTGGGGGCACGCGTCGTAGGACGGTTGGACCTGGCGCACGGCACCGTCGACGTCCCGATACGGCTGATCGGTTGTCATTTCGCTTGCGTGCCCGACCTGTTCGGCGCCGATCTGCGTCATGTGGTCCTGAGCCGGTCCCACCTGCCCGGCCTGGAGGCCGCGGACGTCCGTGTGAACGGGGCGCTGCGGTTGACCGCCTGCCACCTCACCGGCGCCACCCGGCTCGGCGGCGCCGAGGTCACCCGCAGCCTCCACCTCGATCGGACGACGGCGACGGCACCCGTGTGCCTGGACGGCGCCCGCATCGGCGACGCCTTGGTGGTCAAGGGGGCGCGGCTGTCCGGCGGTGACGGGATGGCGCTGAGCGCCGCCAACACCAGCGTGGGCGGTGGGGTCATCGGCACGGACCTCGACGCACACGGCACGCTGCTGCTGACCGGCCTGCGGGTGGGCGGCACCCTCAACCTGGAGGGGTCCCACCTGAGCCGTCCGGGCGGCGCGGCCCTGGCGGCGGCCGTGCTGACCGTCACCCTCGACGTGCTCTGCAACGGGCTGCGCGCCGAGGGCGAGGTGCGTTTCACCCGGTCCCGGATCGGCGGGCGGCTCAGCCTGGAAGGCGCCCGGGTCGCCAACCGGGGGCGGGCGGCCGTGCGGCTCGGTGGGGCCGCCGTCGGCGCGGAGGTGGCCGCGGCCGACCTGCGCACCGAGGGGCAGGTCAACCTCAGGGGCGCCACCGTCACGGGCGCGTTGGTGCTCACCGACGCCCGCCTGTCGCACGCCGGCGGCGCGGCCCTCCTGGCCAGTGGCTGTTCGGCCGCACAACTCTGGCTGGACGGAACCGAGTTGGTCGAGGGCCATCTCTCGTTGCGGGGCGCGGTGTTCGCCACGATCCATGCCGCCCCCGAGACCTGGCCGGCCCAGGTGTGGCTGGACGGGCTCACCTACCAGGCGCTCTTCCCCCGCCTCTCCCCCGCCCGCCGGCTGGCTCCCCTCCGACGTGACGGCGACGGATACGTGCCGCACTCCTACGAACAGCTCGCCGCCGCCTACCTGCGCCTGGGTGACGAGGCGGCCGCCCGCACCGTCCGCCTGGCCAAGCAGCGCCACCACCGGTCCACCCGGCCCCGGTACGCCCGGCTCTGGGGGTACGTGCAGGACGCCACCGTCGGCTACGGCTTTCGGCCCCTGCGCGCCACGGGGTGGTTGTGCGCCCTGCTGCTGACCGGTGTCACCGCGTTCGGCCTGCACCCGCCGAGGCCCTCGAAGCCAGGGGAGGGACCCGACTTCAATCCGTTCGTCTACGCGCTCGACCTGTTGCTGCCGGTGGTTGGCTTCGGCCAGGCGAAGGCGTTCCAACCGCAGGGCTGGTACCAGTGGCTGTCGTACCTGTTGGGCGCCCTGGGGTGGGTCCTGGCCACCACCGTCGTCACCGGCATCACCCGGACTGTCAGCCGCCCGTGACGGACCTGCCCGACCGGCCCCCGTTCGGCCGCGTGTCCGGGCCGCCGTCCGTGGGCAGCCCTTGGGCATGGTCGAACTACCGCAAGTCATCCGCGCGCGGATCGAAGCGCCGCACATCTGGTACGTCGCAACGGTCAACCGGGACGGGTCGCCGCACGTGAGCCCCATGTGGGTCGGCCTGGACGGGGACCTGGTGCTGTTCAACACCTCCGTCGGCCGGGTCAAGGAGCGCAACCTGCGCCGTGATCCGCGCGTGTGCCTGTCCCACGCGGACCCGGACGACCCCTACGACCGGGTGCAGATCCGTGGGCGCGCCGTCCGGTTCGTCGGCGGCCCGGAGGCGGACCGCACCATGGACGCGCTGGCCCGGGTCTACCGCGGCACCGACCGCTACGAGTGGGGAATCCCCGGTGAGGAACGCGTCGTCGTCCTGATCGAGCCGCTGCGGGTGAGCCGGGTGGTGGGGGTGGAGCCCCTGCCCAAGGGGGCGCCCGGGGCCTGAGTCCGCTCCGAAGCACCGGGGGCCGGACCCGGCTCCTCTACCCCCGTTCCGCCTGGTCACACGTGCCGCCCGCGGTGACCTCGCTCATGGGCAACTCCCGTGCGGCCCCGTACGATTGCCCGCCGCTCCGGTCGGGGCGGCGGGCAGTACTCGGAGGAACGGAAACCATGGCAGTACGAGCAAGGGGCAAGCTGGCGGTCCTCGGCACCGCGGGGGCACTGGCCGCCGCGGTCTTCGCGGGCAGCGCCCTGTGGCCGGGCGGCAACGAGGCCGAGGCCGTCGGGTCGTCGTCCCGGGTGGCGTCGGCGGAACTGAAGCACTGGCCCGCGCCGGTGGCCGAGAAGCTCGGCGAGGTCATCACCGCGAACGAGCACAAGGGCGCCTACGCGGTCTTCGACGCGGACAACACCACGTACCGCAACGACTTGGAAGAGGCGCTGCTGCCCTTCTTGGAGCGGAAGGGCGTCCTGACCCGCACCTCCATGGCGCCTTCCTTGAAGGTCATCCCCTTCAAGGACACGGCGACGCACAAGGAGAGCCTGTACAGCTACTACAACCGCTTGTGCGAGGTCGACGACCAGGTCTGCTACCCCTGGGCGGCCCAGATCTTCTCGGGCTTCACCCTGAAGCAGCTCAAGGGGTACGTGGACGAGCTGTTGGCGTACCGCAAGCCGATCCCCGCCGAGTACTACGTGGACGGCAAGCTCACCAAGACGGAGGTGCAGGCCCCCCGCTTCTCCCGGGGCATGCAGGAGCTCTACCACGCCCTGCGCAGGCACGGGGTCGAGGTGTACGTGGTGAGTGCGGCGTCCGAGGACTTGGTGCGGATGGTCCTGAGCGACCCCCGGTACGGGTACGACGTGAAGCCGGCGAACGTCATCGGCGTCTCCATGCTCCTGAAGGACCGCACGACGGGCTCCGTCACCAGTGCCCGCAAGGAGATCGCGGCCGGTCGCTTCGACCCGGAGAAGCTCGCCGACCGGGAGTTGACACCGACCCTGTGGGCCCCGTTGACCTGGTACGAGGGCAAGCCGGCGGCGATCAACACCTACATCGACGAGTGGCGCAAACCGATCCTCGCGGCGGGCGACACCCCCAAGAGCGACGGCCCGATGCTCTTCCACTCCACGGACGTGGCGCACGGTGGCGTGCGGGTGTGGGTGAACCGCAAGGAGAGTTCGATGAAGGAACTCGACGCGATGAAGAGCGCCAACGCCCGGCGCCAGAAGGAACTGGGACAGCAGGTCACCGCGGACAAGCACTGGCTGACGGTGACGCCCGAGCAGATCGCCTGAGGACGGCCCGGCTTCGTCGCGCGCCGGCGGAACCGCGGCTTCCGCCGGCGCGCCGGGGTGGGCGCGGCTTGCTCCGGTTCGTCCCGGAGTCGTCCGCCGCGCAGCCATCGACGGCCCGGAGGGCGCGCCGACCGGCGGACGACGGCCCCCTATGCTGGAGGCCGCCCGGCCGAAAATGACCGGGTCGACGACGCGGGAGGGGTTTGTGGCAGCGCTGGATCCGGGCGACCCGCGTTCCATCGGCGGATACCAGTTGTTGGGGCGGCTGGGCGCCGGCGGCATGGGACGGGTCTTCCTCGGGCGTTCGCCCGGTGGTCGCCAGGTCGCGGTCAAGGTGGTGCACGCGGCACTGGTCGACCAGCCGGACTTCCGGTCCCGCTTCCGCCGGGAGGTGCACGCCGCCCGCGCGGTCAGCGGGGCGTTCACCGCGCCGGTGATCGACGCCGATCCGGACGCGCCCGAACCCTGGCTGGTGACCAGTTACATTTCCGGCCCGTCGCTGGAGCGCGCGGTCACCGACTGGGGGCCGATGCCCACGGCACGGGTGTTCGCCCTGGCCGCCGGGCTGGCCGAGGCGCTGGTGTCGATCCACGGCGCGCAGCTCGTCCACCGCGACCTCAAGCCCTCCAACGTGCTGCTCGCCACGGACGGGCCGCGGGTGATCGACTTCGGTATCGCCCGGGTCGTCGAGGGCAGTTCCCTGACCATGACCGGGTTCGCGCTCGGCTCGCCGGGCTTCATGTCGCCGGAGCAGGTCAACGGCGAGGAGATCGGTCCGGCCAGCGACGTCTTCTCGCTTGGCTCGGTGCTGACCTACGCGGCCACCGGCGGCAACCCGTTCGGCAACGGCCATCTGGCGTCCCTGCTCTTCCGGGTCGTCCACGACAGCCCCGACATCAGCCCGGTCGCCGACCCCGCCCTGCGCGCACTGATCAGCGACTGCCTGGCCAAGGACCCCGCCCAGCGCCCCACGCCGCGGGAGATCCTCACCCGGTGCGGCGAGGCGGCCCGGGAGGACGCCTCGGACGGCGGTGCCGCGTCCACGGGCGAGGGTCACCACACCATAGGCGGCACCCTGGACTCCGGTGCGCCGGGCGAAGCGCCCCGTCCGGGCCGCCGGCCGGGCGACGAGGCGCCGACGGTGCCCGCCGCTGCCGGTTCCCGGACACCGACCCTCCCGCCGACTCCGGTGCACAGTGCGCCCGCGCCCCCGCCGCCGCCCGCACCGGGCACCCCCTCGACTCCCGTGCCGAGCGTTCCGCCGACCCCGGTGCCGAACGTCGCGGAGACGCCGGTGCCGAACGTCCGGGACACTCCGGTGGCGGGTTCGCTGCCGATTCCCCCGCAGGCGCAGGCACGGCCGCTGTCGGACGGGACGGCGGCCCGGCGCGGCCCCAGCCGCCGCACGCTGCTGATCTCGGCGGCCGCCGCGGCGGCGGTGGCCGCGGTGGCCGTCCCGGTGGCCCTCTCCCTCGACCAGCACGACGCTCCGGCGTCCCCACCGGCCCGGCCCACCGGCCCGGAGCCGGTCGCGGCCTGGCGACTCGACGAGCAGTCCGGCACGTTGGCGGCGGACGCGGTCGGTGCCCACGACGGCAGCGCGGCCGACGTCCGCTGGGGCGTGGGCAACAGCGGCGCGGCGCTCTTCAACGGCGTCAGCAGCCAGATCATCACCCGCGACCAGGTGCTGGACACCGGCCCGGGGCAGAGCTTCACGATCTCCGCCTGGGTCTACCTCACCAGCGCCAACGGCTTCGCCACCGTCATCAGTCAAGGCGCCGACAGCAGTTCGTTCTTCCTCCAGTACTCCGGCGACGACCGCCGGTGGGCGTTCTCCCGGCCGGGCGTCCGGGCCCTCGCGGACCAGCCGCCCGCGCTGAACACCTGGACCCATCTGGTCGGGGTCTGTGACGCCGCCACCCACCGGCTGCGCCTCTACGTCAACGGCACGCAGCAGGGCACCGCCACCGACACCCGGCCCGTCACCCGGCCCGGCCCCCTCATGATCGGCCGCGCCGCCCTGGGCGGCCGACCCGTCGACTTCTTCTCCGGCGGCATCAAGAACGTCCAGGTCTTCGACCGGGCGCTGGCCCCGAGGCGGATCGCGGCGCTGGCGCAGGGCGACGCGCGGTGAGTCGTGGCGGTCGACCGGCGGGGCGGGTGCCCTCCCCCGGCCGGCCGGCGCCGTCGGTGGGCGCCTGGGCCTGAGGTGCACAGCGTCGGCGCCCGGCGGTCAGGCGCCGACACCGCCGTGGTCGCGCACCGCACCCCATGTCAGCCCACCCGTCGGGCCAGCACCTGCCCGGGCCACGCACCGGACCGGAAGGGTTCGGTCGGGGTGAAGCCGTTGCGCTCGTAGAACGCGACCAGTTCGCCGCCGCCCCCCGCCCAGCAGTCGACGCGCAGCAGCTCCACGCCGGCCCGCCGGGTCTCCTCGACGGCGTGGGCCAACAGCGCCGCCCCGACGCCCAGGCCGGCGTGCCGGCGGTCGGAGACCAACAGCCTGACGTACCGCTCGGGTTCCCCGGCCGGCGCGATCGGCAGCTGCGGACTGGGGCCGGAGTCCAACACCAGGGCGCCGACCGGAGCGCCGCCCAACTCCGCGATGTAGGGGGCGTTCTCGGTCGTGTACCGCTCGACCCGCGCCGCCCCGCCCGGCTTCTGCGAGTAGGGGGTGGTGCCCCACTGCTCGGTGTTGCCGCGGGCGTTCATCCAGGCCACCGCGGCGTCGAGCATGTCGAGGATGGCCGGTGCGTCGGCCGGGCCGCCTGGTCTGATCCGTATGTCACGCGTGGTGTCGTTCACAGCGGCACCCTAGTGCCGCGCGCCCTGGCCTGCGACGCCGCCGGCCAGGGCGGCACGGCCGTGGCTGCTGGGGCGGTGGTTAACGTCCGGGCCGGGGCGCGTTGGCGGCGGGGGGTTGCGTCATTAGTGAGGCGTTATCGGTGCGCTAGTGATCCACGACAGAGTCAGGGGCGTACAAGGGCGTTGGTCGAGGGCCGTCGGAGCTTTTGGGCTCCGGTCGGCCCGTCGAACGGGGGAGCACGCATGCACGAGGTGGGACACTCCACGGAACGGGCGGGACCTGCCCGTAGCGTCCCTCCGCCGTGCCGCGCGCACGCCGGGCGGCCCTGACGGACCGTGCCGCAAGGGCACGCGGCGATGTCGCCGTCGGGACGTGCGGCGCCCTTGACTGGGGGGAGCCGGCTGCGCCGCGCTGGGGAGGCGTGGCGCAGCCGGCGAAGCCGAAGGCGGCCCGGGGTTGCGGGCGCCAGTCATCCGTCGTCCTTGCCTTGGCCTTCCGTTGCTCCGCTCTTGTCGCTCCGTTGGCCTGCCGCTGAGAAGTTCCCCTTCTCGGGGGCGGGGATCGCGGCGAGCGCGGCACCCACCTCCCCGCCTCCTTATGGGCGTCCCAGTCCCACCGTTCTGGGTGCCCCACAGACCAGAACTCCGAACGAATGCGATGGGGATTGTCATGCCTGCATTGAGCCGCCGAGGCGTGTTGGGACTCGGGGTGGGAGCGGCGACCGCGCTCACCGTGGCCGGTTGTTCGCCCTTCGGGTCGTCGGGTTCCGACACGGTCGCGGCCAACCCCGGCGCGGTGCCGGCCAAGCCGATCGGGGACGGCTCGACGGCGTTCACCGGCAAGCAGCCCCACCAGCCGCCGACCCCGCAGAAGCTGCAACCGGGCGAGAAGCCGCCGCAGTTCGTCGTCTTCTCGTGGGACGGGGCGGGCGAGGTGGGCAACGGCCTCTTCCCGCGGTTCCGCAAGCTGGCCGCGGACCACAACGCCTCGATGACGTTCTTCCTGTCCGGGCTGTACCTGTTGCCCGAGCAGAAGAAGCGCATGTACCGCCCGCCGAACAACCGCGTCGGCGCCTCCGACATCGGCTACCTCACCGACGAGCACATCAGGGCGACGCTGACGAACGTGCGCGCGGCGTGGTTGGAGGGCCACGAGATCGGCACGCACTTCAACGGCCACTTCTGCGGCACCGCTTCGGGCTCGGTGGCGCACTGGTCCCCCGCGCAGTGGAACGACGAGATCGAGCAGGCGGTGTCCTTCGTCAAGAACTGGCGGACCAACACCGGCTTCACCGACCTCGAAGCGCTGCCCTTCGACTACGACAAGGAGCTGGTCGGCGGCCGGACGCCCTGTCTGCTCGGCCAGGACAACCTGCTGCCCACGGCCCGCAAGCGCGGCTGGCGCTACGACGCCAGCTCGCCCGGTGGCCTACAGATGTGGCCCCGCAAGAAGCAGGGCATATGGGACTTCCCGCTCCAGCAGATACCGTTCCCCGGCCATTCCTTCGAGGTGCTCTCGATGGACTACAACATCCTGGCCAACCAGTCGAAGAACTCCACCAAGGCCCCGCCGGCCAACTACCCGGGCTGGCGCAAGCAGGCCGCCGAGGCGTACATCTCCGGTTTCCAGCGGGCCTACGAGACCAACCGCGCACCGTTCTTCATCGGCAACCACTTCGAGCACTGGAACGGCGGCATCTACATGGACGCCGTGGAAGAGGCGCTCAAGCACATCGCCGACGAGCGGAACAAGGACGTCCGCCTGGTCTCCTTCCGCCAGCTCTGCGACTGGCTGGACGCCCAGGACCCGCAGGTCCTCGCCGACCTGCGCCGGCTCGGGGTGGGCCAGCAGTTCACCGGACGCCGGTGACGGTCCCGGGGCGCAGGCACCCGCGCCGTGCGGACGCCCTGGTTGCCGGGCCGGCGGCCGGGGCCGTGGCAGGGTGTGGGCATGTGCGGTCGATTCGTTGCCACCCGCAGCCCCCAGGACCTGAGCGGCCTCTTCCACGTCACGCAGTGGGATCCGGCGGACCTCGTCGCGCCCAGTTGGAACGTGGCGCCGACCGATGACGTGTGGACCGTGTGGGAACGCCTGGACCGCGGCACCGGAGCCGTGGAGCGGCAGTTGCGCGCGGTGCGGTGGGGGCTGGTGCCGTCGTGGGCGAAGAGTCCGGGCGTCGGCGCCAAAATGATCAATGCGCGGGTGGAGACGGTGCACGAGAAGCCGGCCTACCGGCGCGCGTTCGCCAAGCGGCGCTGCCTGCTCCCGGCGGACGGCTTCTACGAGTGGCAGACCCTCCCGGCCGCCGCGGGCTCGACGGGCCGGCCCCGCAAGCAGCCGTACTTCATCAGCCCCGAGGACGGGCAGGTGATGGCGCTGGCCGGCCTGTACGAGTTCTGGCGCGACCCGGGCGTGGCGTCGGACGACGATCCCGCGGCGTGGTGGGCGACCTGCACCCTCGTCACCACCGAGGCCACCGACGCCGCCGGCCGCATCCACCCCCGCATGCCGCTGGCCATCGCGCCGGACCACTACGACGAGTGGCTGGACCCGGCGCACCACGACACCGACGAGCTCCGGGCCCTGCTGATGACACCCGCCGGCGGCCGGCTCGACGCCCGGGCGGTCAGCACCGCGGTCAACAGCGTCCGCAACAACGGTCCCCACCTCCTCGACCCGCCCGGGTGACGTGCGCGGCCGACGTGCTCACCGGGCCGTTTCGGTCGTCCAGGTGACCGGCAGCTCGTGGACGCCGTAGATGTTCATGTCGGTGCGGAGCTTCACCTCGCCTGCGGGGACGGCGAGTTCCAGGGTGGGGAAGCGGCGCAGCAGTCCGGCGAAGCCGGCGCGCATCTCGACGCGGGCCAGCTGCTGGCCCAGGCACTGGTGGACGCCGTGGCCGAAGGACAGGTGGCCGCGGGCCTTGCGGTGGACGTCCAGGGTGTCGGGGTGCTCGAAGCGCCGGGGATCGTGGTTGGCGGCCAGCAGCGAGACGACGACGGTCGATCCCTTGCCGATCGTCTCCCCGTCGAGTTCGATGTCCTCCGTGGCGTAGCGGTAGAAGACGTCACCGACGGCCAGGTAGCGCAGGAGTTCCTCGACGGCGTCGGGCAGCAGGTCCGGGTGGGCGCGGAGTTCCGCCAGCTGGTCGGGGTGCTCCAGGAGCGCGAAGGCGCCCAGGGCCAGCATGTTGGCGGTGGTTTCGTGGCCCGCGAGCAGCAGCAGGAAGGCGATGCCGGTCAGCTCTTCGATGCTGAGGTCGTCGTGGCGGGCCAGGTCGGACAGGATGTCCTCGCCGGGGGCGGCGCGCTTGCTCGTGACCAGTTCGGCCAGGTACGTGGTCAGCGCCCCGTACGCGGCCATCTTCTCCTCCAGGGTCTGCTCCTTGACGAGGAACTTCGCGGAGTTGGTCTGGAAGGTGTCCCGGTCCTCGTAGGGGACCCCGAGCAGCTCGCAGATGACCAGCGAGGGCACCGGCAGCGCGAACTCCCGGACCAGGTCGACCGGCGGGGCCAGGCGTGCCATCGCGTCCAGTTGGCGCTCGGTGACCTCGACGATGTGCTCTTCGAGCTGCTTCATGCGCTTGACGGTGAAGGCGCCGGTGAGCTTGCGGCGCAGCCGGGTGTGGTCCGGCGGGTCCATGGCGATGAACACGCCGGGGATCTGCGGGGACGGTTCGGTGGGGACGGGCATGCCGGGGGTCTCGTACGGCACGTGGAGCACGCCGAGGTCCTGGCGGGAGCTGAACCGGGTGTCGGCCATGAGCTGGCGGACCGCGTCGTAGCCGGTGACGAGCCAGCCCTCGTGGCCGTCGGGGAAGACCAGGGGGCTGACCGGGCGGGCCGCGCGCAGCCGGGTGAGCGCGCGGGGCGGGTCGAAGGGGTTGGCATCGCGGTCCATGGGGAGGCCGTGCGGAACGGGCACCGTCTGACTCATCACAGGTCCTTTCGCGGCAGCTGGTGACCTCACTCTGGCCGACGGGCCTGACACGCCGCTGACACCGTTCTGACACCGGTCGGCCGGGGTCGCCGGCACCGGTGCGCGGCGTCGCGCGGGACCGTGCGGGGCGGCCGGCGCGGCGACGCGGATCACTCCTCGGGCCGGGGCCACTGCGGTAGGACGACCCGCACCAGCAGGCCGCCGGTCGGCCGGGCCCGGGCCGTGACGGTGCCGTGGTGGCCGTGCACGAGGGAGCGGACGATCGCCAGGCCCAGGCCGTGGCCGCTGCGGTCGCTGGCCACCCGGGGACGCGCCCGGTAGAAGGGTTCGAAGAGGCGGTCCACGACGTCGGGGGGCACCATCGGGCCGGTGTTGGCGACCTCCAGGACGACCTCGCCGTCGTGCGCCTCGACGTGCACCCGCACGGTGCCGCCGGGCACGTTGTGGGTGCGGGCGTTGTCGACGAGGTTCACCACGAGTTGACGCAGCAGCGTCGCGCTGCCGCGGACGTGGTGCGCCGTCGCGGTGTCGGTGGCGTCGGTGGCGTCGGTGGCGTCGGTGGCGTCGGTGGTGAACGAGAGCGTGACGTCGGTCGGCTGTGCCGTGCGGTCGGTGCGCGCCGCGTGGACGGCCCGGGCGGCGACCTCGACCAGGTCCACCGGCCCGGCGTCCGGGACCCCCTGGTCCGCCGCCGCGAGCCGGAGCAGCTCCTGCACCACGCGGATGTTGCGTTCGTTGGTCTCCCGCAGCATGGGGACCAGTTCCGCGAGTTCCTCCGCCGACGGGTCGACCGCGGCCACCTGGAGGATCGCCCGCGTCGTGGCGAGCGGGGTGAGCAGTTCGTGCGAGGCGTTCGCGGCGAACCGTTGGTGGGCGGCGAAGGACTCCTCCAGGCGGCCCAGCGTGGTGTCGAAGGTGTCGGCCAGCTGCCTCAACTCGTCCGCCGGGCCCTGGGCGTTGATCCGGTAGGACAGGTCGCCCTCGCCCGCTTTGGCCGCGGCCCGGTTGATGGTGTGCAGCGGGGCGAGCAGCCGCCGCGACAGGATCCAGCCCGCGCCGAGGCCGACGGTCAGGACGAGCAGCACGCCGCTGACGGAGACCACGAGGACCGTCGACCACACGTCCTCCTTGCTGCGGATCAGGCCGGACGCGTCGATCCGCCGGCCCTCCTGGAGCGTCTTGGGCGGTTGGGAGTCCGGTGGCGGCCCGCTCGCGTGCGGCGGGGTCGAGGTCGGGGACGGCACCTCGACGGGCGTCGTGAGGTCGTAGGTGGGCAGGTAGCGGATGCCGACGTAGATGATGGCGACCATCAGCGCCGAGCAGAGCGCCAGCGCCCCGCCGAAGCCGAGGAAGAGCCGCGCGTGGATGCTCAGCGTGCGGGACCGGTCGCGGACCCGGCGGAACCTCATGCGACGCCCAGGTAGTAGCCCGCACTGATCGCGGTGTGCACGATGCGGGGCTCACCGAGCTTCTTGCGCAGGGTGTGCACCACGAGGCGCACGGCGTTGGTGAGCGGGTCGGTGTGCGCGTCCCACGCCTTGTCCAGGAGGTACTCCGGACTGAGCACCCCGCCGTCGGCGCGCATCAGCAGCTCCAGGACGGCCAGTTCCTTGGGCGTGAGGCGGACCTCGGCGCCGGCGCGGGTCACCCGGCGGCGATGGGTGTCGAAGCGGAGGTCGGCGAAGGTCAGGACGGGCGGGTGGGCCATGGGGCTGCGCCGGTACAACGCCCGCAGCCGGGCGACGAGTTCGGGGAAGTCGAAGGGCTTGGCCAGGTAGTCGTCCGCGCCCAGGCCGAGGCCGGCCACCTTGTCGCCGAGCCGGCCCGCGGCGGTGAGCATCAGGATGCGGCAGTCCAGGCCCATGGCGACGATGCGGCGGCAGACCTCGTCGCCGTGCACCCCGGGCAGGTCGCGGTCGAGCACCACGGCGTCGTAGTCGTAGACCGCGACCCGTTCCAGGGCCGTGGCGCCGTCGTGCGTGACGTCGACGGCGATGGACTCGCGGCGCAGCCCAAGCTCCAGGACCCGCGCCATGTACGGCTCGTCCTCGACCACCAAAACCCGCATGTGCGCCGGCCCTTTCCGCAGTTTCTGAGAATTCCGTGAAATCGACGGGCCGGACCGTACGAGATTCCGACCCTTTCCCGGTGTTCTCGTCACGTCTATCAGCTGCCGCATTTGAATCGTATATGAGGGCTCGCGGAATGCGGTTTTCCGCAAACACGGCTCACATCGGGCGCTCCCTAGCGTTCCGGTCATGAATCTCTACAAACGGGCCTGGTGGCGGCTGACCGGCCATCCGGGCAAGACGGCGATGTTGATCGGATTGTTCTTCGTGATCTGCACCCTGGTGCTGTCCGGATTCCTGATCCAGTCGGCGGCGGCCCGTGCGGCCGACCACGCCAAGAAGAGCGTGGGGGCCGTGGCCACCATGCAACTCGACGTGAACGCCCTGCTCAACTCGGGGAAGAACAACGGCACCGACCCCGCCGGACAGCAGGGCGGGACGATCGGTTCCCGCGGTGACCTGCACCGTTCGCTGGTCGACAAGATCTGCGCGTCGTCGGTGGTGAGCCAGTGCAACTACACGACGGACAGCGGCGCCTTCCCCACCAAGTCGACCCGGCTCTACCAGCCGGTGCCGCCGCCCCGCGGCCAGGACTCGCTCGGCACCGATCTGTTCAAGGTGGACGGCATTCGCGACCTGAATGCGGTCGGCGCCTTCCGCAACGGCGACGCCACGTTGGTGGCCGGGCGCGGAATCGGGCCGGACAGCAAGAGCGACGAGATCGTCGTCGAGGAACGCCTGGCCAAGGAGAACGGCCTCAAGGTGGGCGGCCGAGCGAAACTCAAGGTGGGTGAGTTGCCGCCACCCGGCCAGAAGGCCGACGGGCAGGAACACGAGTTCAAGGTCATCGGCATCTACCGCAGCGACGTCGCGGACACCGGTGCGTACGTCCCCGCGATGGCGGACCCGGCCAATCAGATCTACGCCACGCCGGACGGCGCCAGCGTGCTCCTCGGCAAGGGCGCCGGCAAGGACGGCGTCCTCAAGCAGGCCACCTTCACCCTCGACGACCCCAAGGACCTGGACCGGCTCAAGAAGGATGCCGTGGCCGCGGGCGCCGACCTGGAGGTCTTCCCGCTGTCGATCAACGACAAGCAGTACCGGACCCTGGTCGGCCCGATCACCAAGACCGCCGACTTCGCCAGCCTCACGGTGTGGCTGGTCGCGATCGCCGGCACCGTCATCCTGGCCCTCGTCGTCGCCTCCCACCTGCGCGAGCGCCGCCGCGAACTGGGCATCCTGCTCTCGCTCGGGGAGAAGAAGCCCAAACTGCTCGGCCAACACCTCGTGGAGGTGGTCGCCTGCGCGGTGCTGGCGATCGGTCTCGCCGGCGTGTGCAGCCAGTTCCTCTCCCGGGCCCTCGGCGACCGGCTCCTGGCCAGTGAGGTCTCCGCCGCCAACGAGTCGGCCGCGAACGAGGCGAACCGGCCCGATCCCAGCGACCCCACCGGCCTGGCGAAGAAGGACCGCCCCGAGGTCTCGCCGATCTCGTCGATGGAGATCCGCCTCGGACCCGCCGACCTCGCCAAGGTCGGCGCCACCGGACTCGGCATCGCGGCCCTGGCGACCTGCCTCCCGGGCGCCCGCGTGCTGCGCCTGAACCCGCGCGACATCCTCACGAAGGGCGACTGACGTGACCACCCCCGTCCTGGAACTCACCGGCCTGAGCCGCACCCACCACACCGGCAACCGCCGCCGCACCGTCCTGGCCGACGTCTCGTACGGCTTCGACGCCGGCCGCATGTACGCCATCGTCGGACCGTCGGGATCCGGCAAGACGACGCTGCTGTCCCTGGCCAGCGGCCTGGACTCGCCCACCTCGGGCAGCGTCCGCTTCCGGGGCCGCGACATCGCGGAGCTGGGCCTGGGCACCTACCGCAACCGGCACGCGGCCACCGTGTTCCAGTCCCTGAACCTGCTCACCTACATGACCGCCGTGCAGAACGTCACCTCCGCCATGGAGATCACCGGCGTCAAGGGGGTGCCGAGGAAGCGACGCGCCCACGAACTGCTCGATCTGCTCGGCATCGAGCCGGCCGACCGCGTCCGGCGCACCCTCCAGCTCTCCGGCGGCCAACAGCAGCGGGTCGCCATCGCCCGGGCGCTGGCGTGCGAGGTGGACGTCCTCTTCGCCGACGAGCCCACCGGCAGCCTCGATCACGAGACGGCCGACGGCATCGTCCGGATCTTCCGGCGGCTGGCCCACGACGAGGGCAAGTGCGTGATCGTGGTGACCCACTCGAAGGAGGTCGCGCACGCCTGTGACGAGGTCCTGCACCTCAAGCGGGGCAAGCTGGTGCCGCACGGGTGACCGCTCCCGTGCGGCACGGTGCGTGGTGCGGCCCGCCCCGTCCGAGCGGGCGGGCCGCACCGGCGTCAGAATCAGAAGACGAACGGCCCCGGCGCCTGGGGCGAGGTGGCCTTGCAGGTCGCGGTGATGCCGAACACGACCACCTGGAGCGAGGAGCCTGCCAGTTGGTCGCCCGCGGCGACGGTGCCGGTCAGCGGGCCGGTGGAGACCGCGCCGCCGGCCGGGATCGCCGGGTTGGACGCGCCGCTGAACACCACGGTGTCCGAGCCGTTCTTGGTCAGCGTGAGCTGCGAGGAGACCGAGTTCGCGCCGATGTCGAGGGGCGAGGTGATCGCCGAGGTGGACACGCTGATGGTGGCGTCGGTGCCGCTCTGGGTGGCGGTGAGCGTGGCCGAACCGGAGCCGTAGCTACCGCAGTCGAAGGAGAGGGTCGCGGTGTCCGGCGTCACCGCGGCGGAGGCCGGCGCCATCGCGAGGGTGCCTGCGAGGGCGATGCCGACGCCGAGTAAGGAGGCGAGGCCGAGCTTGCCGTGTCTCATGGGAGACCGCCTTTGTGAGGGGGAGCCAATTGAGGCACGCGCCCCTGAAGACGACAAGACAACCGCCTCATGATTTTTGGCGTGTCTATGCCAACCAGCCAGACTGGCTCGGGCGCCGATCCGCAGCCACCGTGACCTGAGGGGAGCGCCCCCGACCGCCCGGCATTTAGGCTGGCGTTCACCGGTCGATCCCCCACCGGCAGGCGGGAGTTCGACCCCGGTCGGAACTCTTCTGTCACCCTGTCAACACGCCCTTGAGGACGGACATCGTGCTCGGAGTACGCGCTTCTTGGTGGCGGCGACGCCTCGCCTTCCGCTTCGCCGCCATCACCGGCCCCGCACTGGTCGTCGCCACGCTGCTGACGCCGCCTTCGGCCCACGCGGCCGCGGCGGACGACATCCGCATCAACGAGGTGGTGACCACCGGCGACGTCAACGACTCGATCGAGCTGTACAACAAGGGCTCCGCCGCCGTCGACCTCTCGGGGTGGATCCTCAAGGACGACAACGACGGCTCCTCGTACCGGATCGCGTCCGGCACGACCCTGGCCCCCGGCGCGTTCCGGGCCTTCGACGTGCACGCGGCGTTCGGCCTGGGCTCCGACGACGAGGCGCGCCTCTACCTCCCCGGCGGCACCACCCTGGTCGACAGCTTCGGCTGGAGCAGTCACTCCGCCCCCTCCTGGTCCCGCTGCCCCGACGGCACCGGCGCGTTCGGCGCGGCCCGCCTGACCCTGGGCGCGGCGAACGCCTGCGGCGGCAACGGCGGCCCCGCGCCGACGGCCTGGCCCGGCGGCAGCTCCGTCACCACCGCCGACGCCACCAACGTCTTCGGCGAGGACCTCAGCGGCCTGTACCAGGAGGGCGGCGTCATGTGGGGCGCGCAGAACTCCGGCACGCTCTGGCGCCTGGTCCCCGACGGCTCCGGTGGCTGGCGCCCGGACACCGCGGGCGGGTGGAAGTCCGGCAAGACGCTCCGCTTCCCCGGCGGTTCCGGCAGCCCGGACAGCGAGGGCGTCACGCTCACCGGCGCCGGTTCCGCGGGCGGCGTCTTCGTCGCGAGCGAGCGCAACGGCGACGCGTCCGGGACCAGCCGACTGTCCGTGCTCAAGTACGACACCGGCGGGTCCGGTACGACACTGACGGCCGCGAAGGAGTGGAACCTGACCGCCGACCTGCCGCCGGTCGGCGCCAACCTCGGCCTTGAGGGCATCACCTGGGTCCCCGACACCTACCTCACCTCGGCCGGCTTCAAGGACGGCTCGACCGGATCGGCCTACGACCCGAAGCGGTACGGCAGCCACACCGGCGGCGTCTTCTTCGTCGGCGTCGAAGGCACCGGCACGGTCCACGGGTACGTGCTCCAGGACTCCGGCGCCTACACCCGCGTCGCCACCCTCGACAGCGGCATGACCGGCGTGATGGAACTCCAGTGGGAACCGCAGGCCGCACGCCTGTGGGTGGTCTGCGACGACACCTGCAACGGCCAGCACCGGACCATGAAGGTCGACGCGTCCGGCGCGTTCGCCACCACGGCCGTCTACGACCGCCCGAGCGGCATGCCCAACCTCAACAACGAGGGCGTCTCCCTGGCCGGCGCCGACGCGTGCGTGAACGGCACCAAGCCGGTGTACTGGGCCGACGACAGCAACGACGACGGCCACGCGCTGCGCAGGGGCACCGTCACCTGCTGATCCGAACGTCCGCGGACTGCGGCCCGGGGCACGCCTGCCGGGCCACAGTCCGCCGGCGTTCGCCAGGCACCGGCCCGGAACCGGGCCGGTGCGGCCGGATCAGGGGCCGGCGGTGCCGCACGCGGCGCCCGCTCGGCGCCGCGTGCGCGGGCTGCTCAGTGCGCGAAGCCCCAGTCGAGCATCTTGGTGGCGTCGGCGAAGCGCCCCTTGTCGTCCTTGAGGATCACACCGATCAGGGTGCGGTTGTCCCGCTTGGCGGCGAAGACGAGGCAGTAGCCGTCCTCCGGGCCGCTGCCGGTCTTGACGCCCAGGGCGCCGTCGTAGGTGGTCAGCAGCTCGTTGGTGTTGACCCAGGTGTAGTACCGGGTGTGGCCGTTGGCCGCCGGGGCCTCGGTCTTGAACTGCTTGTTCTTCACGACGTCGGCGAAGACCGGCTGCAGCATCGCGCGCTGGCCGAGCTTGGCCAGGTCGCGGGCGGTGCTGTGGTTGTTGCCGTTCGAGAAGCCGTCGACGCCGTCGAAGTGCGTGGAGGTCATGCCCAGTTGTTGCGCCTCGGCGTTCATCTGGTTCACGAAGTCGGCGATCCGCGCGTCCTCGGTGTCCCCGGAGCCGAAGTTGTCGGCCAGGGCCCGCGCGGCATCCGCGCCGGACGGGATCAGCATGGCGTGCAGCAGTTGCCGGACGGTCAGCGTGTCACCGGTCTGGAGGTCGGCGGTGCTGGCGCCGACCCGCTGGACGTAGTCCCGGTACTCCTGCTTCACCGTGATCTGCCGGTCCAGCCACTCCGGGTGCTTGAGCACCACCACGGCGGTCATGATCTTGGTGGTGCTGGCCATCGGGACGCTCTCGTCCGCCTTGGCCCCGGCCCACAGCTCCCGCTCCTGGCTGCCGTCGCGGGCGTCCAGCAGGAAGGCGTGGTCGGCGTTGATCTGGGGCGCGGCCTGGTCCTTCGGGTCCTGCGCGCCGGCGCCCTGGTCGTTGGCGGCGTGCTGCCCGGACTGGGCCGGCTGGAGCTGCTGCGGAGCGTCCTGGTTCCGGTCGGCCGTCGTGGTGGCCGTGCCGCCCTGCTGACCGTTCTCGTCTGCGGAGTGCGTGGCACCCGGGGTGGCCGCCTGTGCCAGGCCACCGGCGGTGATCGGGAGGGCGGCACCGACGAGTGCGACCATCGCGATCCGGACTCCGGTGCGGTGTATGCGGTTGGGGCGTGCATGGGAACCCATGGGGCGTTCCTCCAGCCGGCGAGGGGTCGCCGGCACGTAGTGGGAATTCAGTTCACAGTGAACCTACTTGGGCGATGACAGTGACTGTCAAGCCAGCTTTGTCATAGTCGGGCAACAGCTCCCACCTGTGTGGACGTGTTGTGCACGTGACTGGTGTTTTCCGTGAGGCACCTCGCAGGCAGCGCCCGGCCGGCTCCCCTGGGTCACGGGAGCGACCAGCCAACCAACCTCTCGACGGGCCGCCGAGCGCGTTGCGCGAACCGGTCGTCGACGCCGTCCGCCGCGTGCGTCACGACCACAACCCGATCCAGGCACCCCCACTCCCCCACCCACTGACACTCAACTAACTAGACCGGTCGTCATAGTTGGGTTAACGTGACGGCCATGGCTCGACGAACTGACAGTCGGCGACGGATCCTTGAGTCCGCCGCCGAGCTCTTCCACACGCAGGGCTACCACGCCACCGGGCTCAACCAGGTCGTCACCGCGAGCGGTGCGCCGAAGGGCTCGCTGTACTTCCACTTCCCCGGCGGCAAGGAGCAACTGGCCGCCGAGGCGCTCCGGATGTCGGGCGGCGACCTGCGCGACGTCCTCAGCCAGGCCGTCGCCGGGGCTCCGGACGCGGCGAGCGCCGTGGGCGCCGTCATGGACCTCCTGATCGGCCTGCTGACCACCTCCGCGTTCCAACGCGGCTGCCCGCTCGCGGCCGTCACGCTGGACGCCGCGGCGGACAGCGAACCGATCCGACTGGCCTGCGCCGAGGGCTACGACTCCTGGCGCACGGTGCTCGCCGACTTCTTCACCGAGCGGGGACTGGCCGCGGACCGGGCGGGCGCCCTGGCGATCGTCGTGCTCGCCTCCATCGAGGGCGGCCTGCTGCTGGCGAAGGCCGGTCACGACACCGCCCCGCTGCGCGCCGTCGCCGACCACCTGCACACCACCATCGAGAGCGAGTTCACCCGATGCGCGTCCACCACCTGAACGCCGGCACCCTCCGTCCCACCGGCGGGCGGCTCGTCGACGGCGAGCCCGGGCTCTTCCGAAGGGCCGAAATGGTCTGCCACTGCCTGTTGTTGGAGACCGCCGCGGGCCTGGTGCTCGTCGAGACCGGGATCGGTGCCCAGGCGACCCGGCGCCCCGAGGAGTGGCTCGGTCGACGGTTCCTGCACCTGACCAACCCGCTCCTCGACGTCGAGGAGCCCGTCGTCCGGCAGCTGTCCCGACTGGGCTTCGACCCGGCCGACGTGCGGCACATCGTCCTCACCCACCTCGACCTCGACCATGCCGGCGGCCTGGTGGACTTCCCCCAGGCAACCGTGCACGTCTACGCCGAGGAGCTGCGCGCGGCCGAACGTCCCCGGTCCCCGCGCGAGCGGAACCGCTACCGGGCGGCCCAGTTCGCCCACCGCCCGACGTGGGCAGAGTACGAGGGACTGGGCGAGCCGTGGTGGGGGTTCGACGCGGTCCGTGAACTCGACGGTCTGCCGCCGGAGATCCTGCTCGTCCCGCTCGCCGGGCACACCCGGGGCCACGCCGGGGTCGCCGTCGACACCGGGGACGGCTGGCTGCTGCACGCCGGCGACGCCTACTTCCACCCCGGCCAGCTCGACCCCGCCCGACCGCACTGCCCGCCCGCCCTGGCGGTGTTCGAGTCGCTGATGCAGACCGAGCGGCGGGCCCGGCTGCACAACCAACGGCGGCTGCGGGAGCTGGCCCGCGACCACGGCGACCGGGTCCGGATCCTCTCGGCCCACAACGCCGCCGAATACCGCCGGCACACCGCCGCGCCGACCGCGGTCACCGCCTGACGCGGCCTTCCCGGCCGTCCGTCGCGGGCGGGGCGAGGAGGCGCCGGAGCCAATGGGTGCGGGCTTCGAGGGCGTGCCGGCTGACGGCCGCGCCGGGTGCGAAGGTGTCGAAGCCGTGGCAGGCGCCGGGCCACACGTGGAGTTCGGCCTGGCCGCCGGCCCGCCAGATCCCGTTGGCGTAGGCGACGCCCTCGTCCCGGAAGGTCTCGGCCGAACCGACCTCCAGGTAGGCCGGGGGCAGCGCGGACAGGTCCGTGGCGCGGGCGGGGGCCGCGTAGGGCGGCACGTCGCCGGTCCCGTGCCGGTCGCCCAACAGTGCCTGCCAGGCGGTGGTGTTGGAGGTGCGGTCCCAGGTGTCGCGGCCGGCCATCTGGTGACTGGAGAAGGTGTCGTTGCGGTCGTCGAGCATCGGCGACAGCAACAGTTGTCCGAGTGCGGTGGGGCCGCCGCGGTCCCGGGCCAGGAGCGCGAGCGCCGCGGCGAGTCCGCCGCCGGCGCTCTTCCCGCCGAGCACGATGCGGTCCGGATCGACGCCCAACTCGGCCGCGTGGGCGGCCGCCCAGACCAGTCCGGCGTACCCGTCCGCCACCGCTCCCGGATACCGCGTGCCCGGCGCCAACCGGTACTCGACGGAGACGACGGCCAGGTCCAGGGGCTGGCCCCAGTCGCGCAACAGTCGGGGAAGCACCGCCCACGCGTTGCCCATGAGCAGGCCGCCGCCGTGCAGGTAGTACAGGAGCGGCAGGGGCCCGGTGCTGCCGGCGGGTCGTGCGCTCACCAGCGTGACGTCCGGCGCGCCCGCGGCTCCCGGTACGCGCAGTTCCGCCACCTCGAAGCGACCGTCGGCCTGGAGGTCCCGGACCGTCGGCCGGGGGCGGGCCGCGGCGTCCCGTGCCTGTCGGGACGCGAGGTTCGCCGGGGTGAACGGCTGCCGCGCCGCGTCGCCCAACGCCGCCAGCGCCACGGCCAGTTCGGGGTCGAGAGGGGGTGCGTCGGCCGGTGTCGCCGGGACCCGGCCGGACTGCGGCGGCGGGCCGCCGGCGGCCGGGCCCGCCACCGCGCCGGTGCCTGGGGGGAACGCTCGCACGAGGTCCATGGGCCGTAGTCAACCACGTGCGCGGTCGGCGGTCGTGGGACGGGGCGACCGTCCCCGGCGGCCTCACCGCAGGAGGGCCGGCTCCCCGAGACGGGCGTAGTAGGCGCCGACGTCGGCGAGGTAGCGCGTGTCGGTGGTCTGGCTGTCCACGGCGAAGCGGGGCGCGGCCTTGACCTCGTCCTTGGTGCGGGTGACCGTGACCGTCTTGGTGGCCGGGTCGATGGCCCGCACGATGCCCGCGGGGATCAGCACGCTCCTGCCGAAGACCCACACCGCGGTGTCGACCACGAGGTGCTGCCGTCCGGGCGCGTCCATCTGGCGTTGCACCTGCCCGAGCTTGCCGTCCGGCGTCTCCACGCCGTACCCCGTCAGCACCGGGAGGTCCTCGTGGGCGAGGTCCGTCGGGTAGGCCCAGATGCTGATGTCGTTCATGGTGGTTGGTTCCTTTCTCACGTGGTTCCGTCAGGCCGGGGCGGGTCCGGGAGGTTGACCGCCGCCGTGGACCCGCCCCGCCTGCTGAGCCCGTACCCGACTGACGGAGCATCACGCCACCGAATGTTCCGGACGGTCCGGCGGGTCGTCGCGGAGCTGCCCGTGGACGGCGCTCACGAGCCGGTCCGGCTGACGGCCCACACCGCGGCCGGTCCGCCGGCGTCCAGGACCCGGCAGCGGGCGGGCCGGGGAGCTGACGCGGCGGCCCGGGGGTCAGCCGAGGAAGAGGGGGAGTTTCCCGGCCGGGCCGCCGGCTGCGGCCAGTTCGGCGCGTTCGGCGTCGGTCGGGGCGCGCCGGCCGGTGCCGACCAGGAGGGCGTCCGCATCGGAGAAGGAGGCCGGGAAGGCCGCCCCGGCGATCCCCTCCAGCAGCTCGCGGGCCCGGGCGAGGCCCTCGGCCGGCGGCGGCGCCGCGGCCGGGAGGTGGGCGATCAGGTCGAGGTGGTGCAGGGTCCATTCCAGGACGTACGTGGTGAGGTAGTCGGCGGCGGTGAACACCTCGTCGCGGGTGCCGACCAGGAGGTCCGGGTCGGCGAGCGCGGCGGCGCGGCCGGCGGCGGAGCCCACGTCGTCGAAGTGGAACTTCAGCAGCCACGGCTCCTCGTAGGCGGCGGCCAGCCGGACCGTCAGCGCGTCGAGCGGGTCGTCGCCGGTCGGCGGCGCGTCGGTGACGTCCCAGTAGGTGAGGGCGGTGCGGGTGGGTGCGGTGTCGGCGGGGGTCGCGAGGGTGATCAGGACGTCCTGGGCGTCGATGATCAGGTGGCACACGAGGTCCCGTACGAGCCAGCCGGTGCAGCCGGAGGGCCGGGCGAAGTCCTCGTCGGGGAGTGCCGCGACCGCTGCGCGCAACGCCGCCCATGAGCGGGAGAAGAGGTCCACGGAGGCAAGCTAGCAACCGGTCGCGCCGCCCTGCGACCGGTTTCCCTCCCCACCGCGCGGCGGGCCCGAGGCCGTCGGACGGCCGGGAGCGCCCGGGCGGCGGGGGCGGGGAGGGGCGTGCCGGTGGGTCAGCGGGCCGCCCGCCGTCTCACAGGGCGCCGCGGCGCCACTCCCGCAGGAGCAGGTATCCGAGGTAGGCGCCGCCCAGGGCCATCGTCCAGATGCCGACGGGGAGTTTGTCGAAGATCGGGGCGTTCTGCGCCGCCAGGTCGGCGAGGACGAGCAGCAGGGCGCCCGACAGTGCGGAGAGGGCCAGGTGCGGGCCGCTGCCGCGGGTCAGTCGCTTGACGATCTGCGGTGCGGTGAGGGCGATGAAGGAGATCGGGCCGGCGGCCGAGACGGCTCCGGCGGACAGCACGATGGTCAGCAGGACGGCGCCGGTGAAGGCGCGTTCCGGTCGGGCGCCGAGCGCGGCCGCCGTGGTCTGTCCCATCTCGCTCAGGCCCAGGGGCCGGGACAGCAATGCGGCGCACGGGGCGCAGACCAGGAGCACCACGCCGATGGTGGCCGCGTCGCCCCAGGACCGAGCGGTCAGGCTGCCGTTGAGGTAGGAGCTGAGCACGGTGGCCTGGTCGCGGGCGATGGCGTAGACGATGTACTGGATGAAGGCCGTCGCCATGGCGGAGACGCCGATGCCGGCGATGACCAGGCGGCTGGGGTTGCGGAAGCCGGTGCCGGTCGACACGTAGACCAGCACCATGGCCGCCACCGCGCCGCCGAGCGCCCCCAGGGCGACCGGTGCGCCCGGGAAGAGGAGGGCGACCAGGGCGGCGCCCGCGCCGGCGCCCGGGCCGAGGCCGATGACGTCCGGGCTGCCCAGCGGATTGCGGGTCACCGACTGGAACAGCGCCCCGGACAGCCCGAAGGCGGCGCCGGCGGCGACCGCCACCGTCAGTCGCGGTCCGCGCAACCGGTCCAGGACGAAGCCGTCCACGCCGACCGCGTGCCCGGTCAGCGCCGCCGGCAGGTCCGGCAGGGCGATGCCCAGGCGGCCCACGGTGAGGGTGGCGGTGCAGGCCACGAGCACCGCCGCGACCAGGGCCGCGCCGATCCAGACCATCCGCACCGGGACCCGCAGGGCGACCGCGGGCCCGGCCTTGAGGAGGATCTTCCGGTTGCCCGGCCGGCGGACCGCCGAGGGGGAAGGGGTGGGGGGAGGGGTCATGAGGTGGCTCGCATCCTGCGAACGGCGATCAGAAGGGCGGGGGCGCCGGCGAAGGCCGTGACGACGCCGACCATCAGCTCCTGCGGGCGGACCACGAGCCGCCCGATGACGTCGGCCGTGAGCAGCAGGGTGGGGCCGAGCAGGGCGCTCAGCACGACCTGTCGCCTGAGGTCGGCGCCGAGCAGGGTGCGGGCCAGGTGCGGGACGGCGAGTCCGACGAAGGCGATCGGCCCGGCTGCCGCGGTGGCGGCGGCGCTCAGCACCGTGGCCGTCAGCAGCGCGATCGCCTTCACCCGTTCCGGGCGGGCGCCGAGGGCCGTCGCGGAATCCTCGCCCAGCGCGACCGCGTTCAGGCTGCGGCCCAGGAGCAGGGCGAGGGCGAATCCGGCGGCGGCCAGCGGCAGTACGGTCCCCACGGCGTTCCAGTCGTGTCCGCCGAGGGCGCCGACGACCCAGTAGCGGTAGCTGTCGAACACCTGCGGGCGGCTGAGGGTGACGGCCTGGATGAAGGCGCTCAGCACGGCGGTGAGGACCGCGCCGCCCAGCACCAGTCGGACCGGACTCAGCCCGCTGCCGAGGGCGCCGATGACGTAGACGAACAGGCCGGCCAGCAGGGCGCCCGGCAGGGCCCACAGCAGGGTCTGGGTCTGTCCGGAGACGCCGGCGAACGCGGTGGCGGCCACCACGCTCGCCGCGGCTCCGGTGTTGACGCCCAACAGGCCGGGTTCGGCGAGCGGGTTGCGGGTCACCGCCTGCATCAGGACGCCCGCCACGGCGAGGCCGAGGCCGACGACGACGCCCAGGGCTGTGCGCGGGTAGCGGCTCTGGACGACGGTGGTGGTGTAGGCGTCGGCGTGGCCGGTGACGGCGGCCCAGACCTGGTCCGGGGCCAGGGTCTTGCTGCCGAACATGATGCTGGCGACGCCGGCGAGGACGAGGGCGGCCAGGGCCAGGAGCAGGACGACGGCGGTGCGCCGGACGGGCCGGCGCACGCGCGTCCGCGGCTCCTCGGTGGCGAGGGTCGTGGTCATGGGTTCCAGACGTCCCGTGGGGTTACTTGCCCGCCTTCTTGACCGCGTCGTCGATCAGCGGCAGGTAGCGCTTGATGCTGTACGGCACGGTGAGCGGGTTGATCATGGAGGAGGCGGTGACGAAGGAGTTGTCCGAACTCGCCACGACGGCGCCCTTCTTGATGGCGGGCATGGCACCGTACAGCGGCTGCTTCTCGATCTCGCTGCGGGTCTTGGCGTCGGAGTAGAAGGTGAAGAGCAGGTCGCTCTTGTTGAGCTTGTCGGCGTTCTCCAGGCCGATCAGCGACGAGTCGGTGCCCTCGGTCTCCTTGAAGGTGTTGACCACCGGGTCGACCTTGAGCCCCAGGGACTTCACCATCTCCACCCGCTGCTCGGTGGGCTTGAACACGCCCAGCGTGCCGGGTCCGGAGGTGTAGACGTAGGAGAACGAGACGTTCTTGTAGTTCGGCCGGGTGGCCGCGGCGTCGGCCAGCTCCTTCTTGATGTCCTTGATGAGCCCGGTGCCCTTCGCCGGCTGGCCGAGGGCCTTGGCGACGATGTTGATCTGCTGGTCCCAGTCGGTGCTCCACGCCTTGTCCGGGTAGGCGACCGTCGGCGCGATGTCCTTGAGGAGGTCGTACTGCTTGGCCGTGATGCCGGACCAGGGCGCCAGGATCAGGTCCGGGGCGAGTTCGGTGATCGCCTCGACGTCGAGCTGGTCACCGCCCTTGAACTGCTTGGGCAGCGGGTTGCCGGCCTTCTTCACCGCGTCCTTGATCCAGGGCAGGTAGCCGGACTTGTCGCTGCCCCAGGGGTACTCCTCCACGCCGACCGGCGTGTGGCCGAGGGCGATGGCCGTCTCGGCCGAGCCCTGACCGAGGGTGACGATCCGCTTGGGCTCCTTGTCGATCTTGGCGGTGCCCAGCGCGCTCTTGATGGACACCGGGAAGGCACCGTGCGAGTCGCCGGAAGCGGCGGCGTCGCTCTTGTCCCCGCCGCCGCAGGCGCTGACGAGCAACAGCAACGAGGCCGCTGCCGAGGCGGCGAAGAGGCGGCGCGGTGTGCGGCGCGTAGCGATGGCCATGCCAAGTCCTTTGCTTCGAGGCAGCACGAAGCGGAGCCCGCGTGCCTGTGGTGACGATCGGTCCGGACGGAGAGAGAAGGAACCCCACCCCCAAGACGGCTTAGGTAAGCCTAACCTCTCATCGGTTCGGCCTCGACCATCGCCCCCTCCCTCTCCCGACCGCCACCGACGAACCGTTCGTCAGTTGCTCGCGCCGGCACACTTCTCGGCCGTCGGGTGCCAAGTGGGGTGGTGCGACCGGCGCGCAGTACCGGGACCAGCGCGAGGCTCGGCAACAGACACCGAACGACCCAGTGGCCGCCGGGCACGCCTCAGCGACGTCGAAGGTCCTGCTGTGGGTGTCCGCCCCGGTGCCGTCACCGCGCGGTGCGCGGCGTCGGGAGCGCCGCGACGGCTCCCCTACCGCCGGGTCAGGAGTCCGCGCGGCCGGCGCCGGGCGGTTCCCGGCGGGCGGCGGCCGCACTGCGACCGCTCTCCAGGTGCTTCGTGACCAGCTCTTCGACCCGCGCGACGTCCCGATCGGCGAGCGCCGCGTAGAGCTCCTCGTGCTCCTCGGCCATGGCCGTCAGGTCGTCGTGCTGCGCCAGGAGCCAGCGCATCCGGCTCCGCAGGGTGCGTTCCAGCTCGTTCAGCAGCTCGTTGTCGGCCAGCGAGATCACCGTCTCGTGGAAGTCGGCCGCCGCGCGCCGGGCCGTCACGGCGTCCCCCCGGCGGGCGGCGGTCAGCTCCGCGTCGAGGTCCGCGCGCAGCCGCGCCAGGCCGGCACGGGTGCGGCGTTGCGCGGCGAGCCGGAAGGCCAGCGCCTCCAGGGCCGACCGCACCTCGTCGAGGTCGGCGAGGTCGGTGGGCGTGAACTCCCGCACCACGGCCCAGGTCCGCGGCCGCGGCGTCACCAGTCCCTCGGTGACCAGCGCCTTCAGGGCGTCCCGGATCGGCAGGCGGCTCACGCCGAGTTCCGCGGCGAGTTCGCGTTCGACGAGCCGGCTGCCCGGTGTGCGGGCACCGTCGATGATCTCGTCGCGCAGCTGTCGGGTGACCCGCTCCGATTCGGGCGCGAACCCTCCAGACCCTGTCATGACCCCATTCTCGCATCGGCCGGTACGGCGTCGGGCACCCCGTCACCGCTCCCGGGACGGCCGCTGCGCGCCGGGGCGCGAGGGCCGTGACCGCGCCGGCGGGCGGGCGAGTGCGGCCGTGACGACGGCCGCTAGCAGGAGGGTCCCCAGGGGGTAGCGGACGGCGACGGTGAAGCCATGCAGCGTGGCCGCCCGCGTGCCGCCGTGGAAGGCCGCGGCCGTGCTCGCGGCGACGGTGTTGAAGACGGCCGATCCGATGGAACCCCCCACCTGTTGGGCCGAGTTGACGACGGCGGAGGCGATCCCGGAGTCCTGTGCGGGCACCCCGGAGGTGGCGGCGTTCATGATGGCCAGGAAGCTGCCGCCCAGGCCGACGGCGAAGGTGGCGAGCGCCGGGAGGACGCGGGTCGCGTACCCGGAGTCCGGCCCCAGGAGGGTGAGCTGGAAGAGTCCGCAGGCGGCGAGGGCGAGCCCCGCCGTCATCATCACGCGCGGCCCGAAGCGGGGCAGCAGCCGGGTGCCGAGCTGGGTGGCGGTCGCCGTCGTCACGACGCTGATCGGCAGGAAGCCGAGGCCGGCGGCGACGGCGGACCAACCCAGCACGGTCTGGAGGTAGTAGGTGAGGAACAGCGAGACCGACAGTTGGGCCATCATCAGCGCACCCCCGGCCAGCAGCGCCGCGACCCGACCGCGGTCGCGGACCAGCCGCGGCGGCAGCAGCGGCACCGCGGCGCGGGTCTGCCGCACCGCGAACGCCGCGAGCAGTGCGGCGCCGCCGAGCAGCGCGCCCAGCACCAGCGGGGCCGTCCAACCGTCCGCCTCGGCCCGGCTGCAGCCGTAGACCAGCACCGTCACCCCGCCGCAGCCCAGGACGGCCCCGCTGACGTCGATGCGGCCGTGGACGCGCGGCGAGCGGTCGCGCGGCATCCACGCCGCGCCGAGCAGCGCCAGGAGCGCGATGGGCACGTTGACCAACAGGCACCAGCGCCAGCCGAACCCCTGGGTGAGCAGCCCGCCCAGGACGACGCCCAGCGACGCCCCGGCACCGCCCAGCGCGCCGAAGACGGCGATCGCCCGGCGGCGCTCCGCGGGGTCGGGGAAGCCGGTGGCGACCAGGGCCAGGGCCGACGCGGCCAACAGCGCGGCGAACGCACCCTGCACGGCGCGCGCGGCGAAGAGTACCTGGGCCGTGGGCGCCACGCCCGCGCCGGCGGAGGCGGCCGCGAAGCCGACCAGTCCGGCGACGAACACCCGGGTGCGGCCGGCGTGATCGGCGATCCGCCCGGCGAGCAGCAGCAGTCCGCCGAAGGCGACGGTGTAGGAGGTCACCACCCACGGGCGGTCACCGTCGGCCATCCGCAGCTCCGTCTGGAGCGACGGCAGCGCCACGCTGACGATGGTGCTGTCCAGCAGGATCATCAACTGCGCCAGCCCGAGCACGCCCAGCGCCCACCACCGTCGTGGATGCGCGGACGGCGGCTGTACGGGGGCGGCGGTCGGTATCGGGTGGGCGTCCATGGCCTTACCTGTTGCGGAGTTGACCGGTCCGGGCACCCGCGGCGGGGCCGGGCCGACGGTGACGGGAGCGGATCACCGCGAGAGCGGCAGGCCGGCGCGCACCACGCGGACCGGCTCGGCGAGCACGGACAGGTCGGCGAGCGGGTCCCCGGAGACCACCAGCACGTCGCCCGCGAAGCCCGGCGCCAGGCGGCCCGCCGTCCGCTCCAGACCGAGCAGCCGGGCCGCCCGGGTGGTCGCCGTGCGGATCGCGTCCAGCGCCGACAGCCCCGCCGCGTGCATCAACTCCACTTCTCGGCCGATGGGTTCGACCGCGCCGCCGGACGAGTCGGTGCCCGCCGCCAGCGGAACGCCGAGTTCGTGCGCGGCCCGCACGGCCTCCTTGAGCACCGGCAGGTACGCCCGGCCGCGCTCGGCGAGCACCGGGTCGGACTCCTCGGCGAGTCCGGCGATGGCGGTCAGGGTCGGGGTGAAGTACGTGCCCCGGCGCCGCATGTCGTGCAGGGTCCGCTCGGCGACGAACACCCCGTGCTCCAGGGACCGGATGCCGGCCCGCACCGCGTCGTCACAACCGCGCTCGCTGTAGCTGTGGCACAGCACCCCCCGGCCGCCGCGCCGGGCCGCCGCCACCACTTCGGAGAGCTGCTCGTACGAGTAGACCTGCGTCAACGGGTCCTGCTCCGGCAGGCCGGCCCGTTCGTTCACCCGGGTCTTGACGACGTCGGCGCCGCGGGCGAGGTTCACCTGGACGACCCGGCGCAGCGCCTCGGCCGAGCGGACGCCCTCCTTCAGGCGGGCGAGCGGGGTGAGGTCCGGGTCGGCGAGCACCGTGTCCCCGAGATCGGGCGTGACGAAGACGCCCGCGGCGCGCAGCCGGGGGGCTCGTTCCGGTGCCTGGCGGGCCAACTCCCGTACCGCGATGTCCTGGTAGAAGTTGGTGGAGCCGCTGCGGGCGCTGGTGGCGCCCTTGCGGACCGCGTCCAGGGCCTCGGTGGCGGTGTTGAGGTGGATGTGCGCGTCGATCAGGCCGGGCAGCACCCACCGGCCGTGGGCGTCGAGGCGGGGGGCGTCGGCCGGCACGTCGGTCCGGGCGCGGGCGCCGGCGACGCGCACCACGCCGTCGCGGATCACGACGACGGCGTCCTCCGTGACCGCGCCGGTCGCCGGGTCCAGCAGGGTGCCGCCCTCGACGACCAGGTCCCCGGTGCGGGGCGCGCCCGGCGCCGGGGTGCCGGTGGCTCCCCGTGCCGGCGCCGCGGCGGCACCCGGAGCCGCCGTCAGTGCGGCGGTTCCGGCCAGGGCGGCGGCCCCGGCGAGGACACCGCGACGCGTGACCCGGCTGGGCGGGGGCGGGACGGACTCGACGCACATGGCGGTCTCCTCAGGGCTCTGCGTTCAACGATCGGCCAATTGGTATACCAAATCGAAGTCGGCCGACAAGGGCTCCGAGTGCTTCCGTCGGGAGGGATGAGCCTGCTTAGGCCGCTCCCACCTCCGCATTTCGGATTTTGGTATCCCAATAGGGAGGTCCGCCCGAGGCGCCCACCCGCGCTCCCCCACACCCGGCACCCGGCAGGGCCGCGCCCGCAGGTGGGAATCAGGCCGGGCGCGGCACGTAGGCCAGGCCGTGGGCGCCGGGCGCGTCGCGCTTGGCGAGGTCCAAGCGCGCCAGCCGCTCCAGCGTCTCCAGGTCGATGACGTCGACCGTGGACGAGACGACGCAGGACACGTAGCCGAGCCGGCCGTCGGGCGACGAGGTGACGGTCAGCGGGCAGAGCCCGACTTCGACCTCGCCCAACGGCTTCCGGGTGTCGGCGCAGAACACCGTCAGGCGCCCCGGCGCCTGCCGGCCGAGCTGCGACCGGGGGTCGGGCGCCATCCGCACTTCACCCACGAGCAGCTTGCCCGTCGAGGTCAGGTGCACCGGCAGGACGACGTCCTCGGTGGGCAGGGTGTCGACGACGGACGCCGTCTCGGCCTCGATGACCCGGATGCCGGTGGCGGGCCGCTCCTCGTCGGCGGTGAAGAAGGAGCCGGCGTAGGGGGAGGCGACGAAGACGTGCGCGCCGTCGGCGGAGACGGCCAGTCCCTCGCTGCCCGGCACCTCGACCTTCGCGGTGCGGACGCCCCGTTCGAGGTCGACGACCGAGACGAACGGCGCCTCCTTGTTGGTGGCGTACCCCGTCCGACCGGCGGGGTCGATGGCAAACCAGTGCGGGCCGGGCGCGTCCGTGTCGATCCGGCCCAGCGGCCGGCGGGTCCCGGTGTCGATGACCACGACGCCGCCGGGCCGGTCCGCGGAGCCCTCCACGCTGACGTAGAGGCGGCCGCGCGCCGGGTCCAACGCCAGTCCGTGCGGGCCGTGTTCCGGCGCGAGGTCGACGATCTCGACGATGCGGCGGGTGTCGGGGTCGATCACGGTCAGCTCGGTGCGGCGGCCGGCGTTCGCGTGGTAGTAGCCCGACTGGTACGTCGTGGTGCACCACAACAGGCGCTGGGTGGGGTCGAAGCACACCTCGTGCGGTTCGGCGGGGACCTCGGTCGTTCCGAGGTGCCGGTCGGAGGCGGCGTCGAAGAACGACACCGTCGGTCCGCTCTGGCTGACCACCGCCAGCACGTCGCCTTCTCGACCGGAACGGGGGGACTGCGGCACGGCGAACTCCTTCAACGAGCGCGGGAAACGAAAGGGGGGGACGACGGTCGAGAGGCGCCTGGAGGGGACCTCCGCGCGTCGTCGTGAACAGTTCCACTCTCCGTCCGCGCCGCTCGCGAGAGCAATGCAAAGATGGGCAGCTAATCTTTGCCAGGGCCGTAAAAATGCAGGTCAGATGGATGATGGAGGAGAGAGCGACGATGGATCTCAATCTGCTGCGGGCCCTGGACGTGCTGCTCCAGGAGAACAGCGTGACCCGCGCCGCGGAACGGCTCGGCACCTCGCCCGCGGCGGCCAGTCGGACCCTGGCCAGGCTGCGCCGCACCGTCGGCGATCCGTTGCTGGTCCGTGCGGGCCAACGGCTGGTCCCGACCCCTCGGGCCCTGGAACTGCGGGAGGAGGTCGGCGCGTTGCTGCGCCGCTGCGACGACGTGCTGCGCCCCGGCGCCGGATTCGATGCCGTGCACCTCCGGCGCAGCTTCACCGTGCAGGCGGCCGACCTGCTGCTGGTGGGACTGGCCGGCACCCTGACCGAACGCATCCACGCGGAGGCGCCGCACGTGGACGTGGTGTTCCTGCCGGAGGCGGTGGAGGGCGGCCCCGCGCTGCGGCAGGGCTGGGTGGACGTCGAACTGGGCGTCCTGGGGCACCTGGACCCGGAGATCCGGACCCGACAGCTCGTTCGGACGACCATGGTCGGCGTCGCGCGCCGCGACCATCCGCTCTTCGACGGCCGGATCGATGCCCGGCGGTTCGCCGCGACCGACCACATCGGCATCTCCCGGCTCGGCAAGCGCCTCGGCCCCATCGACAGTGCACTGGCGGAACTCGGGCTGCGGCGCCGGATCGCGGTCGTCGTCCCCAGTCACACCAGTGCGATGCTGCTCGCCCGGGACACCGACCTCATCGCGCTCTGCCTGGCCGACTGGCTCCCCGAGACGGTCTCCGCACTGGGGCTGCGCACCTTCCCCCTCCCCCTCGACCTGGCGCCCCTCGACCTCGGGATGGCCTGGCACCCGCGCAACGCGACCGACCCGGGACACCGCTGGTTCCGCGACCGCTTGGCGGCCGCGGTCCTGGACCCCTCCGACGCGGCCGGCGACGCCCCACGGGGCAGCACGGCGCCGTAGGCACGGGCGGCGGGCGACACCGCCGCCCGTCGCGTCGGCGTCGCGGTCCGCGTCAGGGACGGTTCCGGCCCGGCTCCAAAGCCCCGTCCCCCGGGGAACGTTGCGCCCTTTTTTCCCCCGCGAGGGCCCGGCCCGCACCCGGGAGTCGGCAGCCGTCCGTCGCGGTGGCTCACGGCGCACCCAGGTACGCGTCGAGCGCCGCCGCGCCCGCCAGCATCGCCAGGCCCCGGGCCGTCAGTCGCTCGCGCCACGCCCGCAGTGCGGCCTGCAACGGCTCCGGGCCGCCGGCCGTCCGGACCTGCTCCAGCACCCGCGCGATCTGCTCCAACCCGTGCCCGCCACGGCGCAGTTGATGGGCCAGCAGCACGTCGCGCACGTCGGCGGGGGCGTAGACGCGGTAGCCGGTGCGGGGGTCGCGCCGGGGCACGACGAGCCCGGCGCGCTCCCACTTGCGCAACGTCGCCGGCCGGATGCCGAGCCGGTCCGCCAGCGGCCCGATGAACGTCGCGCCGGGCTCCGGCTGGTGCGTCGGCGCCAGGTCGTGCAGCGCGTCCGCCACCTCCTCCAGGGTGCGTCGGTCGTCGGCCAGTTGCGCATGGCTCCGGTCGATCAGTCGCAGCGCGTCCTCGACCGCGCCGTCGTTGACGGCCCGCATGATCGTCCCGGCGGTCGCGTGGCCGTGCGCCGGGATCAGTGCCAGGAACGTCCGCAGGGCCGCCGCGTGGCGCGGGGCGTAGCGGCGGTAGCCGCTCGGGGCGCGTTCGGCCGGCGGCAGGATGCCCGCCTCCTCGTAGTTGCGGACCGCCTGGGTGGACAGGCCGTGCTCGCGCGCGAGATCGATGGGACGCAAACGCATTTTGAAGGTTCGTCCTCTGGAAGGCCGAGAGAACCCCCTGTTCAGGGGGTGGTTGACGACTGAAATGCGACCAACTTTACACCGAGGGTTCAACGATACGGTTGAAGGCATGACGGCCACGATCCGGGACGCCGCCCTGCCCTTCACCGGCGGCGCCCTCACCGCGCTCCTGTCCCCCGCCACCCGCCTGCTCGGCCTCGGCGAGCCCACCCACGGCGTCGAAGCCTTCCCCGAACTCCGCAACGAGCTCTTCCGCCACCTCGTCGCACACGAGGGGTACCGCTCGATCGCCGTCGAGAGCGACTGCCTGGCGGCACTGACCGTCGATGCGTACGTCGGCGACGGCACCGGGACCCTCGACGAGGCGTTGGACCGCGGCTTCAGCCACGACTTCGGCGCCCACCCCGCCAACCGCGAGCTGCTGCGCTGGATGCGTGCCTGGAACGCCCGCCGCCCCGCGTCCGAGCGACTCCGCTTCTACGGCTGCGACGGCCCCTTGGAGATCACCGGTGCCGCCAGCCCCCGTGCGGCCCTGACCTCGCTGCACGACTACCTCGCCGCCCACCTCGACCCGGAGTGCGACCGGGCCCGCCTCGACCGACTCCTCGGCCCCGACGAGCGGTGGACCCGCCCGGCCGCCATGATGGACCCGGGCCAGTCCGTCGGCCGTAGCCCCGAGGCAAGTGAACTGCGCCTGGTCGCGGACGACTTGAGTGCGCTGCTGGCCTGGCAGGCCCCGCGCCTGACGGCGGCCACCTCCGCCGACGCCTTCTGGCACGCCGAGCTGCACGCCCGCACCGCCACCGGACTGCTGCGCTACCACGCCGGGATGGCGCACACCGCTCCCACCCGCATCGACACGCTGCTGTCGGTGCGCGACGCGATGATGGCCGACAACCTCGACGCCGTCGTCCGCCGCGAGGCCCGCCGCGGCCCCACCCTCGCCTTCGCCCACAACCGTCATCTGCAACGCGACGAGAGCCGGATGGAGTTCGGCGGCGGGTCGGTGCGGTGGTGGAGCGCGGGGGCCCTCGTCAGCGCCCGCCTCGGCGAGCAGTACGCCTTCGTCGCCAGCACGTTCGGCAGCCGCGGCGCCGACGTCCCGCACCCCGACACCCTGGAAGGAGTCCTGTCGTCGCTCCCCGAGGCGCGCGCCGTCATCGATCCCGGCCGCCTCGCCGCCGGCCTCGACCGGAAGTTGACGCCCCGCGTCCCCGCCGACCACACCTACTTCGCCCTCGATCCGACCACCACCGACCAGACCGAAGCCATCGTGTTCGTCAAGGACGTCTCGGAAGGCGATGCCTGACGCACCGTCTGGAGGGGTGCGCAGCAAGGACGTTGAGATGTGCGGGCCTGAGTGGGCCGCGGGTGGGACGGCGGTCGACTATGGGATGGATCACACGACGGGATGCGGGGACGGACAAGGGAGACGGAGTCGGACAGATAGCCTCGGCGACCTCGACCCCGGGCCGACCGATGCCACACCACCCCGCGCCGTTCGCCGCTTTCGCTCCGCAGTTTCCCAATTCTCCCGCGGAGAAAGGTTGTACGGGCAGAGAGGAAACTCTCCGCTCCAACACAAACGTGATTGACGGGTGAAGGAATCGTGAAAACATCCTGAGAACCGGAGACCGCGGCGCGCCCCGAGGCGCGCCGTCGGGCTACCGGTTCCCGTCTCGATCCCCAACCACGGAGAACTACGTGGCAATACCTTCCGGCCGCACGCGCGGACGCGTCCTGTCCCGTCTCGCCACCGCGGCCCTCGTCGTCGCGCTCGCCGGCTCCGCCGCCGGCGCCTCCTTCGCGGCGGACAACCCCGGCTCGGCCGCCCGGAACGCCCGCAAGGCCGCGCCCCAGTCACCGGCCAAGGCACCGAAGGCGATCGCCGGCGTCGCCGGCTACGACGGCCCCACCGCGGCCAGCCCGATCTTCCCGCTCTTCGGCGTGGAGTCGTCCGGCGCCACCTACGGCTACTACCTCGACGGCGGCGGCGCGTTCATGCCCCGCGAGAAGCTCGACGACTACGGTGCGGTCCGCGCCAACCAGCAGCTGCTCGACAACGACCAGGACGGCTACGCGGACGCCGACTGGCTCTGGACCCCCCAGGGCGAGCTGTACTTCAGCGGCGGTTCCGTCCCCGACGGCGCCCTCATCGGCGGCGGTTGGAACATCTACGACAAGGTGCTCTCGCCCGGCAACCTCGGCGGCGCCAAGGAGTACGACATCCTCGCCCGCGACCGCAACGGCGTGCTCTACCTCTACCTCGGCTACCCCGACGGCAAGGTCACCGCACGCACC